>JAAHIA010000650.1 GCA_010671975.1 Leptolyngbya sp. SIO4C1
TCCGCTGAGTATGCCTCAGGCGGACCCCAAAGTAGGAAATTTAACGCAAACCTCAGTAGTGCTGCTTGATCAGATACGAGCTGTGGACGCTCGACGGATAGTCCGGTACATAGGAAGTCTGAGCGAGAAGGATTATCAATCAATCGCTGCTGGTCTTAGTCAGATGTTTATGTAGTTCGTAGGATGGGTTGGCGAAGCGTAACCCATGCTGTTCGTAGTTTTGAACAGCTGGTTGAGCTAGGCGTGCTTTCATTCAAAAATTCGAATCCAAAAATCGATCGCGCTACGCGCGAAAAAGCGCAAAGCGCAAGAGGGTAAGAAAGCAGAGGGCTACCCAAGAGTCCACGAGGAGGCGCACACAACCCGAAAACCAACGTAGTTGTAGCTGAGATCGCGCGCGACCCAGTAACGATCGGCCGAGCGGCAGTAAACAGGAATGCTGTCCCAGGAACCGCCCCGCAGCACTCGACGATCAGCTTCACCGTCTTCTAACCAAGCGCTACCATCCGCCGGAGCGCCCTCATAATTTTCATGCCAATGGTCCAGGCACCACTCCCAGACGTTGCCGTGCATATCATATAGGCCAAAAGCATTTGCTGGGAAAGTTGCAACCTCCGTTGTCTGCTGTCGATATTCACCTTTAGGGCCAGACCCGTAGGTATAGTTCGCATCGTAGTTAGCGATGTCAGAGGTCAACGTTTCACCGAAATAGAAAGGCGGCGTCGTTCCAGCGCGACAGGCATATTCCCATTCCGCTTCGCTAGGTAGGCGATACTCTCGGTCCGTGTGCTTTGTCAGACGCTGACAAAACTCTGTGGCGTCATCCCAAGACACTTGTTCAACTGGGCGGTCATCCCCCTCAAAGTGTGCCGGATTAGCCGTTAAATTGCGGTTGATCTTGGGCAAACCTGCCACCGCCCGCCACTGAGCCTGAGTCACCGGATACTTGCTCATCAGAAAGCTTGGTACTGTCACCTCGTGCTGTGGCTTTTCATCTTCTCCGCCTTGGCCCTCGGGTGAGCCCATCATGAAGGAGCCACCGGCAATCGCTACCATATTGAACGTAACGTCTCCCACAGCTTCCTTAAAGACTTTGCCCTGTTTGGCTTCGCGACTGGTGATTTCCCCAGTTTCATTGACTTTGACAGTATCGAAATCAAAAGAAGCGAACGCGCTAGCCGCCAAAGGCGTATTCGCAGGGACTACTGTGGTGTCAGAGTCTGTCGGGGTATTAGAGTCAAGCTGTAGCAGCGCTCTACCTATCAACGTTGCGCCAATGCTGCCACCGGCAAAGCCTACAATCTTGATCGCGTTGCGGCGGCTGGCGGGGCTATTCAGGGAATAGGGGAGTGATAGCCTTCTAGGCTCAGAGGAGCCTGTCTGCTGAGGTGCTGCCTTTGACCTAGCAGGTGACGACTTTGGGCGCTTCGGCATCTGAGCGGGGCTAGCCTTTGGATCTGGCGCAGGCGTCACCGCTCGCGGCGTCGGTGCCGGCGGGCTCACGGGCGGCAGGGGTTCAGACGCTGTGCCGCTGTCTCGCGATAGGCGCTCGATGCCGTCTATCGCCTCTGGGTCTGCCGGTGAGGCTGCCAAAACGCGCACCCAAAGCTGTTTAGCAGCCTTGCGGTTGTGCTGTATCTCGGCCATCAGCGCGTCTTTTTTAAGCGCTTCAACGTCGGCTAGCGTGGCCTGCTGCGGCAGCAGGATCAGATGATTTTTCGAGAGCGGCTCGATCACGCCGTAGGGTGTCTGGGAGACGTGCCTATACTGCTGGGTTAGCCGAGGCACATGGTGGCGCAGCCGCTGGTACAGCCGCTCGACCGTGGCGCAATTGCCTTCGCCCTGCAGCCACAGGCTTTGCAGCAGCACATGAGTAAAAGCGCCCTGCTGCAGCTCCTGAATTTCATAAGAAGATTCTTCCGGGCTGCAGGAAAACAGAGTGATCACGCCCTGCTGCTTTTCGCGCCCAAAGCCGAGCCCGGCGCGCTGCCCTTCTGGGCTGCGGCAGGCATCGATCAGCAAAATGATATTGTCAGCTCCGCTGCGGCGCAGGCGTTCGCTGAGATAGTGAATCGGAATCGCCGAGCGGTCGAGGTCATCCAGATCGCCGA
>JAAHIA010000651.1 GCA_010671975.1 Leptolyngbya sp. SIO4C1
TCTTATAATCTCAATGTGGCAGGCTACATTGTTAAGCCGGTGACCTTTCCTAAGTTCGTTGAGGTAATGGCGGCTTTGAACAAGTATTGGACGCTCTGCGAAATGCCTTAGTCACCGCTGCGCTATGACCACGATGATCGATGACTGCCTGAGGTTACTCATTGTCGACGACGACGAAGTCGACCGCATGAGCGTTCGCCGGGCATTGACGAAGTCTAGATTAAAGTTTGAGCTGAGTGAGGTAGACAGTGCTGAAGTAGCTGCTGCCGTCCTTAAGGAAAGCGCCTTTGACTGCGCCTTTCTAGATTACCGGCTGCCTGGGCAAAGCGGGCTTTCGCTAGTTAGGCTGCTGCGCGAGTCGGGCGTCCGCATTCCGCTGATTATTCTTACCGGCCAGGGCGATGAAGAAACGGCTGTGAGCCTGATGAAGGCCGGGGCCTCTGACTATATTTCTAAAGCCAAAATTTCGTCTGAGGCGCTCAGTCGCGCTCTGCAGGCCGCTATCCGCATCTATAAAGCTGAGCAAGAGACCGCCATGGCCAATCAGCGGCTGCGGGAGACCAACGAGCTTCTAATTCGTAAAAATCGCGAGCTCGAGCTGCAGCGAGAGCAGATTCAGCGACAAAATATGCAGCTGACCGAGGTTTCTCGGCTAAAATCTGAATTTTTGGCAACCATGTCGCACGAGCTGCGCACGCCGCTCAACGCCATCATTGGCTTTTCACAAATTTTGCTGCGTCAGACTAAGGGCAATCTGACCAGCTATCAGATTGATATGGTCAGCCGCGTGCTTTCTAATGGCCAAAATTTGCTGGCTTTAATCAGCGATATCCTAGACATTTCTAAAATTGAGGCCGGTCGCCTAGAGCTTAAGCTAGAAGAGTTTGATCTAGCGCAGCTGATTCAGGCAACCGTAGACGAGCTGCGATCGCTAGCCGACCAAAAGGAGCTTTTACTCAAGGTTGAGATAGCGCTAGAGGATTCGCAGATCTGCAACGACTATCAGCGGATGCGGCAGATCTTGACAAATCTGCTTTCCAACGCAATTAAGTTTACCGAGGACGGCTGTGTTCATCTCAAGGCAGAAGCGCTGCCGGCCAATCAGATTTTACTGAGTGTGAAAGACACAGGCATCGGGATTGCCGCCGATCAGCTCGAGCATATTTTCGATGCATTTCATCAGGTCGATCAGACCGTTACCCGCAAGCATCAGGGGACCGGCTTAGGGCTAGCCATTACCGACCTGCTGCTGAATATGATGCAGGGCAGTATCGCAGTAGAAAGTGAATATGGTCAGGGCAGCTGTTTTCAAATTCGCTTTCCTCGGCGGCTGTCAGCAGAGGCACAGACTGCTTCTGCAAAGTCTTTCGTGACCTCAAGCCAGCGGTTTTTGACCTAAGGGGTTTGCTCGGAAATGAAATACCCGCAGATTGAGTTTCGACGCCGCTCAACTCTCAAAATTGGCAGGTTGAGCGGCGTCGAAACTGGGTTGATTGGGTACATTGTTTAGCTGAAACTCCTAAGGCTGTCAGCGGGAAGTACGACGCAGAGATGGCAAAATGATTGTCGCCCGAGCTAGTTTTGGGCTTTCTACCGAAGGTTAGAGAGTACTGCTAAACGCCTTTGCTAAAATGACGGTGCCCGAACAGTGATTATCAAAAGCGGTACTGTTGCTTCTGTCAGCGACCTGTGGTCGGTGACCTAAAGTGTGTAGCCAATTATAAAGTCAGAGGTTTTGGTCATCTCAGGCCAATTAGCCGCGCTGACGCTCTCGATTCAAGCTTTCTTAAAAAACATCTTTATCCAGACTGCAATGACTCACCCTAATGATGCTCATATCCTAGCGGTTGATGACTCTGCCGATAATCTGTTTCTGCTGGAGTCAATCTTGAGCGAATGTGACGACTATCGCGTTAGCTTTGCAGAAGACGGCGGCACGGCGCTAGAGAAAGTGACGCAGTCACCCCCCGATCTGCTGCTGCTAGATATTATGATGCCCGGCATCGACGGCTATGAGGTCACTCGCCGCATTCGGCAGAACGAGCGGCTGCCGTACATTCCGATACTGCTAATTACGGCGCACGATCAGTCTAGCGTAGTCA
>JAAHIA010000652.1 GCA_010671975.1 Leptolyngbya sp. SIO4C1
TGAAAATTGCTATGCCACAAATTAAAATTTATGGCATAGCAATTTTCAATGCTGAGGAGAGCTAGATCGCGTCCTGAAAACTCGGCAGTTGGTATGAATAACAATAGCAAACTAAAAATTATTAACTGAGAACACAGTGCTATTGCTGTTTGCAGCTTAGAGCATTCTCGCTCAGCCTGAACAAGCTTTTGCACTTAACTTATGCGCTATGAGAACCGTGTTAAAACGATCCCGTTGGCGGCCGCTGTGTCTGCTGCTATTTTGGCTTTCCCTAGGGGTAGCACTCCTAATTGGGCAGCCGGTATCAGCGATTAATCCGCCTAATGCGAATGAAGAAATTCGCGGCGTTTGGCTAACCACCAATGATACTGATACGCTAATCGATCGGCCTAGGCTGCAAAGCGCTCTAGAGCAGTTAGCAAGGCTCAACTTCAACACTGTCTATCCGGTAGTCTGGAATGCCGGCTATGCGCTCTACCCCAGCGTCACCGCAGAGCGGGCCGGGATTCAATCGTTCGTTCGACGCGGTCTGCAAGACTATGACATCCTAGCGGAGGTCACCGCGATCGCGCATCGTCAGGGCATGCTGTCTATTCCTTGGTTTGAGTTTGGCTTCATGGCCCCGGCTACCTCAGAGCTGGCGTTGAATCATCCTGACTGGCTAACGCAGCAGCGCGATGGCCGCAAAACCTCGGTAAGCGACGCAGGTGAGGTGGCTTGGCTCAATCCGTTTCATCCAGAGGTACAGCAGTTCATGACCAATCTAGTGATCGAACTGCTAGCCCGATACGACGTTGATGGCATTCAGTTTGACGATCACTTCAGTCTGCCCAGCGAATTTGGCTACGATCCCTACACGATTGCCCTTTACCAGGCAGAAACGGGACAGCCTGCGCCCAGTAACTATCATGACCCTAGCTGGGTACGATGGCGAGCCAATAAAATCACCGCCTACGTACAGCAGCTGCACAGTCTGGTGAAAGCCAGAAAGCCGCGAGCCATTTTTTCGGTATCGCCTAACCCCTATCGCTATGCGTATTTGGGGCATCTGCAAGACTGGCTGACCTGGGTACGGCGCGGTCTGGTAGATGAGCTGATTGTGCAGGTGTATCGCGACAATCTGCAGGCCTTTCGCGAGCAGCTCAGGCAGCCCGAAGTGCAGGAAACGCGACGGCAGATTCCGACCGGCATCGGCATTCTGACCGGACTGAGAAATGCGCCGGTCTCGATGGACTTTATTCAAGAAAAAATCCGCACGGCTCGCGCCTATGGGCTAGGCATGTCCTTCTTCTTCTATGAGAGTCTGTGGGAGGACTCGCCTGAGCCGGCTGAAACGAGACAGTCTGGATTTTTAGCCCTATTTCCTGAGCGCAGTGCGCGATCGCGGCCAACCGTCCGACCGGTGGCTCAGACGGCGATGCCAGAAACGACGGTACCGTCACCGCCGCCGGCAGCGCCGGCTGTCCCCGCTATGCCAGTCCCCTCGGGCCGCACCACGCACTATCGCAGCGGCCACCAGGGTACCTTATCGCGGGTAGCCCCGTAGACCTCCTTTAGGCCTTCTGGATCGGTGACATAGACATAGTCAGCATGGGTATCGGCTGTTTTGTGCGCCTTAAGCAGGCCAACTTTAGTCATCCCTTTGAGCACCTGCTCTACCGTGCGGTGGTTTAGCTGACAGGCGCGCGCAATAATGTCTACCGGCAAATCAAACGCAAAGCTGCCATCTGGCTGCGGCTGACTGCCTAGGGCGCGTTCCTGATAGACCAGCGCTCTTAGCAGCGCCGCGACGGCCTGCGGTGGATAGGTACTGCAGTTGAGCAGATGATATTGAAACTTTTCTCGCTGCTCAAACAGCTGACCGTAGCGCTGGCGAAAGGTTGAGTTAGCATCGTACAGGTTTCGCACCGCTGCCAGCGGTATTTTGACCACATCGGTTGTCTTGTATGCCTCAACCAGGCTAGGAAAGGCACGCACCACCCGCCCACAGTCAAACAGCAGACTTTGCATGCCAAAGCAGCTGCCAGGGTAGGTGAGCGAGATAATTCGATCGAGCGGCGTACTGCGAACCACCACTGGTCCTCTCGGGTGGACCAGT
>JAAHIA010000653.1 GCA_010671975.1 Leptolyngbya sp. SIO4C1
GCCGACGCCGCCGGCCTTGAGTGAAAGCACAAAAACGGCGGGCGGCGTCGGCATCACGCTGACTAAAGCCAATCATGTCTTTCACTTCGATCGCTGGTGGAACCCGGCAGTCGAAGATCAGGCCACCGATCGCGCCTTTCGGATTGGGCAAGAGAAAAAAGTCTTTGTGCACAAATTTGTTGCCGTTGGCACCCTAGAAGAGCGGATTGACGAAATGATTGAAGATAAAAAAAAGCTAGCAGGCTCGATTGTTGGCACTGACGAAGCCTGGCTGACCGAGCTGGATAATGAGGCTTTTAAGCAGCTGATCTCGCTCAGCAAGACAGCCGTTCTTTAGCCATTCTGTTGCCATAGGAGATTGCATATGTCACAGCAAACCTGGTGGGGTCAGCGATTGATTGAGGTGCTGCAGCGCTTTACTCAAGCAGGACGACTGCAGCGCGGTCGCCGCTATGCTAATCGCGATCGCATTGAGCATTTTCTGATTGAAAGTAATCTGGTAATTGCTAAAATTCGCGGTAACGCCAATCCTTATTACGGCGTCTACCAGCCGCCCACCTACACCACCACGCTAGAGTTTAAGGCCTTCTCAATCGAGCGCTGGCAGCTCGGCGTCGCTGAGATTACCTCGAAAGCCAGTCTGGTCTCACGCCTGATGGTAGATGAGATACCAGAAGCGCTAGAAGCAAATTTGTCCTCGCTAGGCATCAGCCTGCTGCCGCAGACTGCCTCTGAGATCACCACGCGCTGCACCTGTCCCGACTGGCAAAATCCCTGTAAGCACGTGGCTGGACTTTACTATTTCCTGGCTGAGCAGATCAACGAAGATCCGTTTATACTGTTCGAGCTGCGCGGGCTGCCGCGCGATGCGCTATATACAGAGCTCAAAAAATCACCGCTGGGCGCAGCGCTGGTCGCTGAGCGCGAGCAGGCGCAAACTGATCCAGCGCCGGTCGAGGCTTACTACACACCGCCGCTCACTCAGTCGCCGCCGACCGTTGCCACGCTGCAGGATTTCTGGCTAGGCACTCAGCCGCTGCCGCCAGTAGCTGAGCCAGTACCAGGCGTTTCAGCTATTCATATCAAAAAACAGGGCGACAATCCGGCCTTTTGGCAGCAGTCTGAGCCGTTCATCGCTGTGATGGAAGATCTCTATGGGCGAGTCAAAAAGTACCATCAGGGAAAGACCTTATGAGCTTAGCTACTTACGCAATTGGGCTAGAGACTTTAGCGGATGAAGTGACTGATGTGAGTCTGGCCATTCAAGGTCGTCTACCCGACTGGCTGACCGGCACTTTGCTACGAACCGGGCCGGCTAAGTTTGAGGTTGGCGATCAGGCCTATCGCCACTGGTTTGACGGCCTAGCCATGCTCTATCGCTTCTCGTTTGGGGCAAACCAGATTCGCTATACCAATCGATTTTTGCAGAGCGGCAGCTATCGGGATGCGTTAGAAACGGGCCGCATTCATCGGGCCGAGTTTGCTACGATGCCGCAGCGATCGCTGCTGACGACGCTACTGACGCTGCCGGTTGAGCAGCCTGCCAGTGACAATGGCAATGTGAATATCACTGCGATTGCCAATCAAACGGTGGCAGTAACCGAAACGCCCGTTCCGGTTGCCTTTGATCCAGCGACGCTGCAAACTATCGGGGATTTAGCTTATGCCGATAGCCTGGTTGGGCAGACCACTACGGCGCACCCGCATTTTGACTTTGAGCGTCGTCAAACCATCAGCTATCAGATTCAGTTTGGTCGCCAAAGCACCTACGAGCTTTATTCAATAGCAGCGGGCAGCAGGCAGCGACGGCAGTTGGCGCGCATTCCCATTAAACAGCCGAGCTACATGCACAGCTTCCCAATTACTCAGCGATATGCTGTTTTAGTTGATTGTCCGCTGCGCGTCAATCCGCTGCGGCTCGCTACGATGCGGCTTCACCAAACGCCGTTTATTGAGAACTATCGCTGGCATCCAGATGAGGGCACGCGGTTTTATATTGTTGATTGTGAAGATGGCAGTTTGGTCAATACCTGCGAGACTGAGCCTTTCTTCGCGTTCCACTATGCCAATGCGTTTGAGCA
>JAAHIA010000654.1 GCA_010671975.1 Leptolyngbya sp. SIO4C1
CAGCTGTCTGAGTTTAATCGCGTATATGAGAGGAAGGGGTGTCTTTAGAATGCGCTCACAGCCTCCTAGAATATTCACTAAATCATCTACCAATTGATGCAGGCTAGCAAGCTGGTAAACATTCAGATAATTAGCCTCATACTGAGACTGCAAATATTTTCTAATCCAAACCGAAATCTGCAGCGGCTTATGATCAATACTTTCGAGCTTGAAGAGCTGAGATTTCGACATTAAAGAGGCTATCTGCTTGTCTAAAGGTTCAGATCTTAAGTGAAGTTTCATCGCAATTGTGAAGCTGGCTAGTAGCCGAAGAATTGCTTCTTTTTCTAAGCGATGTTCAAACGATTCTTCCTCAATTGTAATATAAATGCCCTGAGCTAAATTGCGAACAGCATTTACTGCGCTTCCCCAAAGCTTACGACCTTCCCAGAAACGCTCATGGGCGGTATTGGTACGAAAAACTAACAGTAAAGTTAAACCAACGTTAAAGCTTAGAACTGCATTCGTGAAGACGCGGTCATCACCAAAGGCTACAGGCAAATTAAAAGCATAAAGTGTAGATATCAGAATTCCATATAAGCCACATAGGATTACCCAGGGAAAAACTAGCGGAATAACGGAGCTCTCTAGCCTGATAAATAGCTGTAGCCAGCTCAGCTTCTCTCCGGTGTAAAGCTGATATTTTCCTCTGAATGATTTTTTAGCCTGACTAAGAAATTTTTTGCATTTTGCGATCGCATCGGTAGAGTTCGACTTTCCCATGGGCTAGCTCAGAAATGAAAATCTCAAAATAACAATAGCATCCGTGCGAGCTAGCTTTTGGGTCGGCTTCCCTCCCTGCTGCGGATATCTCGCCAAATCTGGGTTGCTGCTATTGCCCCATCCGATGCTGCAACAATCACCTGATTCATGCCAACCTTCAGATCGCCTACTGCAAAAATTCGAGCATGAGAGGTCCGCATGGAGGAGTCTGTGATTAGATTTTCATTTTTACACTCTAAGTCAAGTCCTTGAAGATATTCGGCATGGCGATGAGCTCCCATCGCAATCAGACCTGAGTCTAATTGAATAACAGTATCATCAGTTAATTCGACTCCGGTCATCTGATGCTGCACTCCCAAAAATTTTCGAATCGGTGTTTCTATGACTGGGATTCCTTGCTTGGAAAAAGCCTGTTTCTGTTCAGAAAGAACTTTAAACTGCCCATTTGTGAATAGCGTGATATGAGGGGTAAACCAGCTGAGTGGAGACACGACTTCAAGACTGCTCTGACTCGCACAGAAAACGCCTACTTGCTGGTTCTGCATCTCATATCCGTCGCAAAGCAGGCAAACATGTAAATTGTATCCAGCAAAATTATAGACATTTTGCATATTTTCTAGCTGGGGCAGATGATCGATAATACCGCTAGCTGCAATGATGTATTTAGCTTGAAAAGTATGATAAATACTCTGATTACGCCCAACTTTTGTCCGCACAGAAAAGACAGTGCCCTCATCAGCTACAGCTTCGACATAGCCGTTGAGTAAGTCACCCCCAATTGAAAGATAGTGAGCTTTTCCCTGCTTCAGTAGCTCACGACCGGGCGTGTCTGATGGTAAGCCAAGGTAGTTATGTAGCGCTTGTATCCAGAAAGAACGCGCTTTTCCTTTATCGATAATTAGGCTATTGAGCAAGTAGCG
This sequence comes from Leptolyngbya sp. SIO4C1, assembly GCA_010671975.1. GTDB lineage: Bacteria > Cyanobacteriota > Cyanobacteriia > Phormidesmidales > Phormidesmidaceae > SIO4C1. The sequence continues at coordinate 1,683 of JAAHIA010000654.1, forward strand.
CTGTAGATAGACTCCTGCGGATAGTCCACCGCTACCACCGCCAATAACAATCACATCGTAGATGTAATCCTCGCGCTCGTGCAATAGCTGCTGGGTAAGCTGCATCTTTTGATCCCCATGATAAGAAACTGCGCTGTCCTCAAGCCGCCTTTGTGTAAAGTTGAAGTTAGCTTTCTAGTAACAGCCCTCAGGCAATCTCTTCTAAATATCGATGGACGAAAGCAACTGCCATGGCCCCTTCACCTGCGGCTGAAGCTACCCGTTTGACAGAGCTGTGCCGCACATCTCCAGCTGCAAATGATCCAGGCACGCTGGTTTCTAAGAAAAAGGGATCGCGATCAAGCGTCCAGCACTCGGGGTGACGTCCGTTTTGAAG
>JAAHIA010000655.1 GCA_010671975.1 Leptolyngbya sp. SIO4C1
GAGGTTGGATCTGAGGCGTCTCATTACAGTGTCAGAACTGCCAGCCGGCAAATAGAAAATAGAAATAAGAAGCAGGTAGGGTTATGACTGGCGAAAAACAAACTCTGACAAACGCAGCTGGGGTTCCTGTACCGAGCAACGAGGTTTCAAAATCAGCTGGCAAGCGCGGTCCGCTGCTGCTAGAGGACTACACGCTGCTCGAAAAGATGGCGCACTTCAATCGCGAGCGGATTCCAGAGCGGGTAGTGCGCGCAGTCGGCTCAGGGGTCTACGGTACGTTTACAGTCACAGACGAGATTACTCACTTAACCAAGGCCAAGCTGTTTTCAGAAGTGGGTAAAGAGACAGAGGTGTTTGTCCGCTTCTCAACCGTCGCCAAGTCCAAGGGCGGCTCGGATATCTACCGCGATCTGCGCGGCTTTGCCATCAAGTTCTATACCGAGGACGGCAACTGGGATTTGGTGGGCAATAACACGCCTATTTTCTTTGTTCGCGACCCGATGAAGTTTATGGACTTTATTCGCTCGCAAAAGGAGCATCCGCAGCAGCACTGGCGGCAGGATGAAATGTGGTGGGACTTTTGGTCGCTGGTGCCCGAGAGCCTGCATCAGGTGCTCTGGCTGATGGGCGATCGCGGCGCGCCGATGGGCTGGCGTCACATGAACGGCTACGGCAGCCACACGTTCAGCTTAATCAACGCGGACAGTGAGCGCATCTGGGTGAAGTTTCACTTCAAGACCAATCAGAGCATCAAGAATTTTACTGAGGAGCAGTGGATGCATCTGCAGGGGATAGAGCCGCGCTGGGCGACCAAAGATCTCTACAACGCAATCGATCAGGGCAACTATCCATCCTGGACGATGTACATTCAGACGATGACTGACGAGCAGGCCAAAAACTTCCCCTGGAATCCGTTTGACCTGACCAAAGTGTGGCCGCACGATGACTATCCGCTGCAGCGAGTGGGTCGCCTGGAGCTAAACCGCAACCCTGAAAACTACTTTGCTGAAGTAGAGCAGGCTGCCTTCTCGCCAGGTAACGTGGTGCCGGGCATTTCCTGGTCGCCCGATCGGATGCTGCAGGCGCGCATTATGTCCTATGCCGATACGCACCGGCACCGACTTGGGGTCAACTACGACACGATTCCGGTGAATGCGCCGCACGCCACTGAGGTGAATACGCCCTACCGCGAGGGCATGGCCGACCGGATTGAGCTGAACGAACCTGACTACGCTGACCAGGCTCGCCTGTTCTACCAAATGCTGAGCCCAGAGGAGAAAGACCGCCTGGTGCACAATATCGCTGGCAGCCTGGGCAAGTGCATGGAGGCCATTCAAAAGCGGCAAATTGGGCTGTTTCGCGAAGTGGATGAGGAATTAGCAGACCGCGTTGCTGCCGCGACCGGGGCAGTTCAGCCGCCTCAGCCTGAGCCCCAGCCGGCTGCCGTGTAGCCGTAAAGTTGGTGTCCTAAGCGGGTCGGTGTCCTGAGTGGAGTCGAAGGACACCTCAAGCCTTAAGCGCGGGCGCTTTCTGCCGGTGCTGCTTTAGCTCCATTGCCGTATCGAGATCCTGCAGCGCGCCGGTTTTATCGCCAATGCCAAAGCGAATCAGGCTGCGGTTGATGTAGGCCTCAGCCAGGTTAGGATCAAGCGCGATCGCTTGATCGATGTCTGCGATCGCGCCTAGGTGATCGCGCAGTCGAAAGCGCAGCAGTCCTCGGTGGCTGTAGGTTGCAGCGTCGTTCGGCTTGAGAATCAGCGCTCGGCTGTAGTCTGAGACGGCACCTGCCTGATCGGCAATTTGGGCTTTGACGCGGCCGCGATTGACATAGGCTTCTGATAAAAATGGATTAAGTCGAATGGCCTGGTCTAGATCGACCAGCGCATTTTCTAATCGCCCCATCTGTAGCCAAACCTGACCGCGATGACCGTAGGCCGCAGCATAGCGCGGATCGATATTAATCGCTTGGGTAAAGTCTTCGAGCGCTTTTCTATAGTTTCTGGCATAGAGCCGGATCAGACCGCGATTGTTGTAGAAGTTGGCCTGTGGCGAAATA
>JAAHIA010000656.1 GCA_010671975.1 Leptolyngbya sp. SIO4C1
TCTATCCAGAAGTTTTTTATGGTCCGCTAGGATTTTCTGGATAGGCTGTGTCATTTACCGTGACAAAGTAGCCAGCTAGAATGCCCATGTAAGCAAGCGCCCCTAAGCTATAGGAGAGATAGGCTTCACCGCTGTAAACCAGCACTCGTTTGGCCCAGCCAAAGGGTCGCGTGATCATATGCCAAACGCCGCCTAAAATGCAGAGCAGCCCGACCCAGATATGGCCGCCGACGAGATCTTCTAGATTGTCTACAGCAGCCATGCCGCGCTCTCCTTGCGCGCCGACTAAGTAGCCAAAAATTCGGGGCGCACTCAGAGTGGGGGCGCTGACGACTCGCACATCGTTGATAGCAGCATCGTACAAGCCACCCACAAACATGGCTTTAGCCACCAGCAGCCAAGCGCCTAGTCCTAGCAGCACCAGGTGAATGCCAATAATAGTGGTCATTTTGCGGTCGTCTTCCCAGCTGTAGCCGAAGAAACCTTCAAAGGACTGATCCTGCTTGAGGCGATCCGGGCCTAAAAAGGCATGGTAGAGCCCCCCGGCACCCAACACTGCAGACGCGACTAAATGGGCCATGCCAATGGCTAAAAAGGGATAGGCATCAATAATCTGACCGTCAGCGCCGACGCCGATGCCTAAAGTAGCAATGTGGGGCAGCAAAATTAAGCCTTGGTCATACATGGGCAGATCGGGCGTGTAGCGAGACAGCTCGAACAGCGTCATCGCTCCAGCCCAGAGGACAATTAATCCGGCATGGGCGACATGAGCGCCCAGCAGCTTGCCCGAAAAATCAACAAACCGAGCGTTGCCAGCCCACCAGCCTACTTGAGTAAATTCACTGGTGGGACGGCTACTCATTGTAGCTGCGCTCATACATCAGACTCCTGTTGCTCAGAGGATTGCGGTTGATCGGTCGTATCAGGTTTGCTCGTATCAGCTTCGCTCGCGCGGGATTCAGCGGATGAGGCTGGCTGAGATTGAGCAGCATCTGGCGGCTGACGCTGAGCCGAGGGTGCAGCATTAGCCGCAGGTTTAGGAATTGAGGGCGTAGAAGCTGCTTGCACCTGCTCTATAGCAACTTGCTGAGACGGATTGGCAACCCGTCCACCAACGGTCTCTGTCACTTTGGCCTGGTTAAAATTGAAACCAGCGGCTCTCAGTGCATGCCAGAGGTGACCCTGCAAAAAGAAGAAGCCTAGCCAGAAGTGAGCGTTGGCAAGCCACTCTCTAGAAGAATATCCGTCTAGTGGGACGCTGCTGACAAAGTAGGGAACCCGATCAAATTTCAGCTGTAGCAGCGGGCCATAAAATTCGGTCGGAAACACAACCGAATTGACTGCAACAAACAGCGTTGCCACAAACGCCATTAGGCTGACTGCGCCAATGCTGTAAGATAAATAAGCTTCACCTGACCAAACAAACAGACGCTTTGCCCAGGGCAGCGGCTGGGTTGCAATGTGCCAGGCACCGCCGAGTATCAGCAAAATGCCAATCCAAAGGTGGCCGCCTACGACATCTTCCAAGTTGTCTACGCCGGCTAACCAATATCGTCCGCCGAAGAAATAGCCAAAAATATCGACCGGATTTACGTTAGGAGAAATTGCTCTCACGGTGTGACTAAGCGGATCATACAGTCCACCGAAGAACATGGCCTTAGCGACAAGTAGCAATGCACCACCGCCCAGCAGCGTCAGATGAATGCCTAAAATGGTGGTCATCTTGTTGGTGTCTTGCCAGTCGTAGCTGAAGAAGGGATCCTGCAGTTTCTCAGGCCCTTTGAGCGTATGAAAAATGCCGCCGAAACCTAAGAAAGCAGAGCTGATCAGATGTAGCGCGCCCACAACAAAATAGGGATAGCTATCGACGATGATGCCGCCTTCGCCAACACCATAGCCCAGCCGCGCTAAATTAGGCAGTAAAATCATGCCTTGTTCATATAGCGGACGTGAGAGATCCAGCCGATTGACTTCAAACAGGGTAATTATGCCAGCCCAAAGGACAATCAAGCCTGCATGCGCCACATGGGCGTCTGCTGGGTGCCCATGTGGC
>JAAHIA010000657.1 GCA_010671975.1 Leptolyngbya sp. SIO4C1
TGCCGCTGGGCGATGTTCGCGTGGTGGGGAATGGGCATTTGCCGGATGGGCAGTTGGGGAATGAGAAGGTGGCGAGACGATGAGGTTTTTTTGGCTGCTTGGGTAAAGCGAACGTTTAGGGCAAATGATGAGGATTCTGCTCAGGACGCACCGGCGCGTCCCGAACCCTTGCCGATTAAGGCGAGCGTCGCCTTAATAATCCCGATAAGAGGATTGTCGCCAATAGCGTAGGGTGCGGATCTGGTGTTTTGGTGGGGACACGCGCTTCGCGCTGCGGACAGGGATCGCTTCGAAGTGTGATCGATCTGGGGCCTGCTATCTTGACCAGCCACTCGTTCTCATCGCTTCGTCATGAGGCAGCTACTTGACTTACGCCGCTCAGAGCTTTATCGTGAGTAGCTAAGCCGTTTACCCAAATGGCCTCAGAACTCACGGACCTTAGCGCCACCTGAAGGCACTCGCAATACCTCCAGGCGGCTGACCACCCAGTTTCACACGCAAACTAGGCGGCTTGGTTGATTTTACTCTAGCCTCCCCGATTTGCACTATGTACCGGGTTGCTAGGGTTTTTGAGTTCTGTTTCCTCGACCGATTTTGGATTAGGGATTTAGATTTTGGAGGGTTCCAAAGTTTGAATCTGCCGATCTAGAAGCGGTTTTACCCACACAACAGGAGACAGAACCTCATGTTTCAACCAACGGGATCGGGCGCGGATGTGCCCACCGGTTCACCTGCTCAGGCAAACCAGCGTGAGCCGATTCGCTTGCTGATGTTTGGCTCCCTGGCAGGCGTGCGGGAGATGATCAAGAACTTGCACAAGCGCGGCTTTGCTGAACCCAACGACTGGAGCCAGCCGATACCCACTGAACGATCGGGCGAGGTGATGGTGACGGTGACGAAGTATCGTACTTGATCGGTAACACAAAGCCGGGAAACCGGGAGGCACGGAGATGCCTGACTAGCAAAGCTCTCTGCGCCTCTCCCCGCATCTTCACATCGCTTTTCTAACAGCTGCCTTCTCTAGAACAAACTGGAGAAAGGCATAGGTCGTGATGGTGTCAAAGCGAAAGGTCTCGCCTTTGTAATCAATCACGTAATCGCCTTCAACCTCACCGCAGGCGGTACAGGTGAAGACGCCTGAGGCAATGGCGCTAACGCTGAGCTGGCGAATCCGCTCAGAAATCCACTGATCGAACTGGCCAAACACGACCGATTCTCGACTTGCCAAACGCTGCATCTCGACATCCATAGCAGGAGCTACTCCCATAAAAACGATTTCGCTCATGATATGGCTCGAGGTTGAGGCGTAGATTAAAAGCGGATAAGAACAGAATTTGTGACTGCTGTGCAGCGCGGTTAAGCGGTCTGCCAGCGGCGCTGACTGACGCCAAAGATAGCGCCACCCACTAGCAATAAGGCAACGACGCTGCTGGTCTCAGGGGTTGAGACCTGAGCGCTGGCTCTGGCTTCGCTGCGCTTAAATTCAACCAGCGTCAGCGTGGTTGCCTGGTCGAACGATTGGCTATAGAAGCCCTGCACGACGGCAATGGCAGTTTCATCTAGGCCATCTGAGCTGCTAGCTAGAAATGACTGCTGGCCCAATAGACTAACGTTGCTGCTAGCCTGAATAGACAGTTCGTCATTCTCTCCGGGTGTATCTAGGCGACCGAAGAGATTAAAGGCGTCTAGCAGCATCGGTGTCTCTGACGTACCAGTGCGGCCAAACAAGGCAAAGTCTAGCTCGCCTAGCGCTTCTGCTTGCTCAAGACCAGGCAAATCGATGCTAGTCACCAGCTCTAGCACGGCTGTGAAATTGAAAGAAAAGAGAGAGTTGGAGGTTACCGCCTTCTTCGGGCACCGCGATCTCGCCGTAGAAACGCGGCCTGACCTCACCGGCCCGAAGCGCGGCCTCGTCGAGGTCCCGCACTTCCGCGACGCCGGCCCGGACCAGACCGCCCTCGACCAGCGCCTGGAGAATTCTGCCCGCAGCCTCGGGGGTGGTGGCGAACACGCCGGAATGCATCTTGACCCCGGAAGGCACGCCCAG
>JAAHIA010000658.1 GCA_010671975.1 Leptolyngbya sp. SIO4C1
GGCCAAGTCTCTTTCTGCTTCGGACGAGGAGGCTAAAGTGCTGGTTAGACGATATGAGGGGAATCCTCTGGCATTAAAAATTGTAGCCACAACTATTTGTAGCGTTTTTGATAATAGCGTCTCGGCATTTTTGAAGCAAGGAACAACTGTCTTTGGAGATATTCGCGAGCTGCTGGCTGAGCAGTTTGAACGACTCTCAGAATTAGAAAAAGAAATTGTCTACTGGCTGGCCGTTAAATGTAAACCCTGCTCGCTAAAAGAGCTGCAAAATCAAATTCTGTTACCCGCACAAAAACCGTCTTTGCTTGATCGCATTGACTCTCTCAAAAGGCGATCGCTAATCGAAGTCAATTCAGGCTGCTTTTCTTTACAGTCGGTGGTGACAGAATATGTTAAGCATCAGCTGGTAGAGCATCTTTGTGAAGAGATTGTCGCTAAAAAGTTTTCTCTTTTGCAGCGCTATAGCTTGATTGAGCATAGGTCAGAGGAGCAGCTGAGAGATTGTCAAACTCATCACCTACTCCAGCCTATCTTACAGTGTCTGCTCATTAAATTTGGCAGCAAGGATAGTATCGCAACATATCTTACTGAGCTGCTGACAGATCTGAGCGCGAGACCTGCGTCAGAGCGAGTCACCAGGAATATCAAAAATTTAATCAGGTATCTAAAAGACGATACTCAACGATTGCTGTAGCTTGAGAATACGCTTGAGCGGCGGCAGACGCTCGTCTGAGCATACCCGATTGCAAGTTAACAGTACTGGTAAGGCTGCCAGCTAGACTCTATCTTACGAGCGAGGCTGCGCTAGAAACCCACCTTTACGCTGTCAGTAGATTCTGTTTTGGCTAAAGGAGTGAAACTATGCCCAAAGATCAGAGTGAGCGAACGGCTTTGACCGATCAGGTTGCGCAAAACCCAGGCGCTAGAATGGCGAAAACAAAGAATGACCCGATGGTGACCCAAGAAGAGGCCAAAAATGCGGTAGCGGGTAAAGGGCCTAATGCGGCCGGTGAGGGCGTTCCTTCTACCGTTGAAGATCAGATTCCTAGCAGTGCTGAGCCCGAAGCTAGCGACCTGCCAACAGGAAATGCGCCCTATCCATCTGAAGATCAGGCTTGAAGTGTTATACGTTGGGGCCTAGCAGTTTTCTAATGGCCTCGCCTAAATCTCTTAACAGCTTCTGAAGCTTTTTGAAGATGCCCATCTGTTTTCTCCTGAATGATTGTCTTAATCTACTGTAGCGTTTAGGCGTCGCTGGCTAGCGGCGTAGCCAATTAGCGTCAAAGGATGAATTATCGATGTCTGAAATTCCTTGCGATCGCGCTTTAGATAGCACCTTAGCACTGCTTCGAGACGGCTATGAATTTATCTCTAAGGGTTGCGAACGCCATCAGTCTGACATCTTTCAAACTCGGCTACTGCTGCAGCCAACGCTGTGTCTGCGCGGGGCTGAAGCTGCTCGCATTTTTTACGATACTGAAAAGTTTATACGCCAAGGGGCTGCCCCCAAGCGCATACAAAAAACGCTGCTAGGAGAAGGTGGCGTACAGGGCTTAGATGGCGCAGCCCATCAGCATCGTAAACGAATGTTTATGGCGCTAATGTCGCCAGAGCGGATTGAGTGGCTAGTTGAGCTAACGCATCAGCAGTGGCGATCGCAGGTGCGTCAGTGGGAAAGCGAACAGACGGTGGTACTACTGAACGCGGCGCAGACCGTTCTCTGTCAGGCCGTCTGTGCTTGGGCAGCAGTACCGTTAGCGGCAGCAGAGGTGAGCCTGCGAACCCGAGATCTGGCCGCGATGATTGACGGCTCCGGTGCGATCAGGCCAAGGCACTGGCGCGGCCGTCAGGGGCGACAGCGATCCGAAGAATGGCTGCAGCAGGTTATTAAGAAAGTGCGCCAGCAGGTACTGTCACCCGCTGCTGAGAGCGCCCTGTTTACTATAGCCTGGCACCGTGACTTGCAAGGTCAGCTGCTCGATCTGAAAACAGCGGCCGTAGAGCTGCTTAACGTGCTGCGACCGACTGTCGCTATCGCTCGCTAC
>JAAHIA010000659.1 GCA_010671975.1 Leptolyngbya sp. SIO4C1
GCCGCCGGATGAGCCGATCAACGCGCATTCTCACCTGATGGCAATGACGCTCAGCAGCAGTGAGACGGTGCCGATCATCGATGGCAAGCTGGCGCTGGGTACCTATCAGTCAATCATGCTGATTGAGATAGGTTTTGATGTCGACCAGCAGCCGCTCTTCGTACTCATTAATCGCCAGCGCAGTGGTGGTATGGCATGAAAAAATTAGCGCTTGCCCCTGCTGAATGTCGCTTTGGTCAATCAGCGCTTGAATGTCGGCAGTGAAGTTATGAATGCTGATGCTGTCTTGCGTGGTGAGTTTGAGGTGGTGATTGAGAATCTGCATCTGTATTACGTGGACCGTCAATATTAGAACTTACGCAAGCAGACGATTCTATGTCTATCTTTTGATTCCCCGACCTCCGGCCACCTCTTTACCAGGGGGCCGGGGAGATACTCTACGCTATAGCTAACGCAATAGAGGTCTTGTGCGTAGCTTAATCGATGCGCAATCGCCGGATGAGCACAGTCACCCATTCGTGATCTTTGGGCTGCGGTTTGCTCCAGTCGTTGGGTTCGGCTAAGCCGCGCTTGTGCATGGTGTTGACCATTTTGCGCAGAGCGGCCATTGAGCCGGTCATGCTGAGTGTAACGGTTTCAAACTGGGGCGAATAGTCGAACGAAACCGGAGGCGCACCCGCGCCCGAGTCGTTGGATTGAAACATGAGGGTCTGATCTCCTGACGTTTGCTTTTGAGCGCTCCGTAAGAGCAACGTTTTTTACCCCCTGCCCCCTGAGCGAAGTCGAAGGGGCAGGGGGGGCTTGAGATCAGAACCCAATCCTCAGCTACGCCACGACCTTTGCACAATCGGGGTAGCTAGGCTGTACCATCAGCATAGCCGGCTCGACTGCCTGGTTCAGTCGGGTTGGCGAGCTGTCCGTTCGGTATTTGTGGTACCGGCGGGCAGCGCCGAGGTATTGAGCCCTGAACAACCGCTGGATAGCGGCTTAAGATTTACAGTACGAGAATTTTAGTAAATTGGTCAAGTAGTTGTTTTGAGGCACGTACATCCTGCTCAATCATCGATAGAGACAAGCTATTACTTTCCTTAAAGCCGGGACTCTCCCGATGCGAAACTTGTTTTATGCCTGCTTTATCAGCTATGCAGCATAGATACAATAAGAGCATATTTATTTTGGCTGATAGCACAGACCACGATGGTACAGACCCCCTCAAAATCCCTAACGCTCGCGGAGTTTCTGCAGCTGCCAGAAACCAAACCCGCCAGTGAGTATATTGACGGTCAAATCATTCAAAAGCCAATGCCGCAGGGAAAGCACAGCGCCATTCAAGGAGAATTTGTATCCACGATCAATGGCTCAGTCAAGCCCAAACGCATCGCTCGCGCCTTCCCAGAGCTGAGATGCACGTTTGGTGGTCGCTCAACCATCCCTGACATTGCCGTTTTCACTTGGGACCGGATTCCTCGCGATGAAAACGGAGAAATCGCCAACGCCTTTGCCACTGCGCCTGATTGGACGGTTGAAATCCTGTCTCCCGATCAGAGCCAAACAAAAGTTACTAAAAACATTCTTCACTGCTTGAAGCACGGCACCCAAATGGGCTGGCTGATAGACCCAGACGAACAAACCGTGTTTGTCTATCGCCCCAAGCAGGAAACCGAAGTTTTTGACGAGCCGGATCAAGTGCTAGCGATGCCAGCGTTTGTTGGTGAGCTACGACTGACGGTCAAGGAGTTATTTGATTGGCTAGTAGCATAATTGCTGAATAGCCTTAAGCTCTTAGTATTAGAGGCTTCGGAGCCTGCTTAGTATCCATGAAACTTTTATCTGAAGGCAGCTTGGTCGGAAGAGATAGATTTTACAGAGGTTTTTTTATCTGCTATTTCAAAATAGCTCTAATACCTATGTGTGTTCTATAGGCAGGGCTAAATAGCCCTTGATCTAACATAGTGACAGTATCCTACTTAACAGCATATTTAATAATTAAACTTTCTTTACTTTTGGATAGAATAAACGCTTTAAAATAGTAACAAAAACTATA
>JAAHIA010000066.1 GCA_010671975.1 Leptolyngbya sp. SIO4C1
TGTAGGCGCACGGAAACAGAAGCAGACCTGACCAGCCGATGAAGACAAATCTATCGCGCTTCAGCCAGTCGTCGAGGACGTCGAACCATCCTCTACCTGACTGCGCGCGTCCCATTGCTATGGTCATTTCAAATCCTCTTTATATGACGTAAAGTCCCTTTTCTCAAAGGATTCGGCTACTCACCTGATCCTTTGAAGAACGCAGACGCTCAGATTTGGTTAAAACCTACAGTAGGTATCTAGAAACGCCGCCGTAAAGGATTTTGGTTTGTATTTATGATAAGGAGATATTCAATTTTTTACAATCCGAAATGAATATTCTCAGATTGTGGAAAATTGAGCTGGGCATATCAGGCCATGTCAGCTGGCGAGACAGCCATATTGTAAGGCTTATCAGTCTTATAAGGAAGCCCAAACTAAATTAGAGCCGCTGCACTAGAGCGGTTCTACACAGCTTCATGAGGCCCGTGAGCTCAGCAAAGCCAGCGACAAAAGGCAGCCGTTAGTCATCACTCAATCACGACTTGGGTCGCAGCTGACTGTCAGAAATCCTAAAAAGACTCTGAAAGTGCTACGCAGAAGACAGTTTTGCCGGAGGCGATTCGCTAAAGTGCTGATCTTGAGTTATCGATCCTAGCTAGCTGCAGCGGCTAAGCCGCCATATCTACCACCTGAATCTACCCATTGAGACTGGTCTATGTTTCTGAATCAGCCCGCCGACAGTGATACGCTAGAAAACATAGTTTAAATCGAGCCGATGGTTTATCCATCGCTTGACGGGTTCGGAAATACAACCAGTTCAAAGCATGTATAATCCAAGCGTCGTTGGCGGCAGTGCCAACAGTACAGCGGGTAGTCGTCTGTACGTCTATGAAGTTGAAGGCCTCCGTCAGATGGATGGAGCCAATGCTACCGTTCGCAAGAGCGGTACGACGTTCATTACGGTTCCTTACAGCCGAATGAATCAGGAGATGAAGCGGATTACTCAGATGGGGGGCACGATTGTCAGCATTCGTCCGCTAGAAAGTAATGGCAGCGGTAGCGCGGTATCGACAACTCAATCGCAGTCTGCAGCGAGTAAATCCATGACTCAAGCGAAGCCTAAAACGCATAGCAAGAAAGAAATTCCAGTCAATATCTATAAGCCCAAAAATCCCTACGTGGGTCAGTGCTTATCCAACGATGAGCTAGTCGCAGAAGGTGGCATTGGTACCGTTCGCCATCTCAAGTTTGATCTCTCAGCAGGCGACATGTACTACCTCGAGGGCCAAAGTATTGGCGTTATTCCTGAGGGTACTGATGAAAACGGCAAGCCGCACAAGCTGAGACTCTATTCTATTGCTTCGACTCGTCACGGTGATGATGTCGATGACAAGACTGTCTCGCTCTGCGTTCGCCAGCTGGTTTATGAGCATCCAGAAACTCAAGAAACTGTCTATGGCGTTTGCTCAACTTATCTATGCAATCTAGAGCCGGGTGCAGAGGTGAAGATCACCGGGCCAGTCGGTAAAGAGATGCTGCTGCCTGATGACGAAGATGCCAACATCATCATGATGGCAACAGGTACCGGAATTGCTCCTTTCCGAGCCTACCTCTGGCGCATGTTTAAAGATAATGAGCGGGCTGTTAATCCTGAATACAATAACTTCAAGGGTTTGGCCTGGCTGTTCTTTGGGGTTCCCAAGACGCCCAACATTCTCTACAAAGAAGAGCTAGAGGAAATTCAGAGCAAGTATTCGGATAACTTCCGCCTCACCTATGCCATCAGCCGCGAGCAGAAGAATGCTGAAGGCGGCCGGATGTATATTCAGCATCGGATTGCTGAGCATGCGGATGAGCTCTGGCAGATGATCCAGAATGAGAAAACTCATGTCTACATCTGCGGCCTTAAGGGTATGGAAGACGGCATTGATGCAGCACTCTCAGAAGCCGCTAGTAAGACTGGCGTTGACTGGGAAGAGTATCGTCGCAGCATGAAGAAAGCCGACCGCTGGCATGTTGAAACCTACTAGGGGTTAGCACTCTGCCATACCGTTAATAAGGCGAAGCACTGGGTAAGTGTAGAACCGATTGCAGGTTCTCTATCCAGTGCTTCGTCTTTCTTTTACAATCAGCACAGTAGCTAACAGTAGCTAGCAAACGTAGAGAGCGGATTAGAACGTTGGTTTTTAAGGTAGGACTGCTTGGACTCGGAACAGTAGGAACGGGTACTGCCAAAATTTTGCTGGATTCAGAGCGACGGCATCCGCTGCTGCGATCGCTAGAAATTCATAAAGTTGGCGTGCGATCGCTAGATAAGCCTCGCGATGTTGAGCTGCCTCAGTCCTGCTTGACAACCGATCTCGCTGCTATTGTTAACGATCCAGAGATTGATATTATTGTAGAGGTGCTAGGCGGCCTAGAGCCGGCCCGCACGCTAATTTTGCAGGCATTAGCGCAGGGCAAGCATGTGGTCACTGCGAACAAAGCGGTGGTTTCTCGCTACGGTGGCGAACTCTTCACAGCTGCAAACAAAGCGGGCGTTTATGTCCTACTAGAAGCTGCAGTAGGCGGCGGTATTCCAGTGATTCAGCCACTGAAGCAGGCCCTAGGCGTCAACCGCATCCAGGCTGTGACAGGCATCGTCAACGGGACAACCAACTATATTTTGACCCGCATGCAGGAAGAAGGCGGCGATTTTGAGCCTATCCTGCAGGATGCTCAGCAGCTCGGCTACGCCGAAGCTGATCCCACCGCTGACGTAGACGGCTGGGACGCAGCTGATAAGATTGCCATTTTAGCGTCGCTGGCGTTCGGCGGTCGGATTGACCGTGAAGCCGTCTACTGTGAGGGCATTCGGCAGGTTAGCGCCGCTGATATTTCCTATGCTAAAAAGCTGGGGTTTGTGATCAAGCTGCTAGCCATTGCGCGGCGCAATCCGACAGCAGACCATCCGACAGCAGACCATCCGACAGCTGATAGCCTGCAGGTGCGAGTTCATCCAACGCTGGTGCCGAAGGAGCATCCGCTAGCGAGCGTCAACGGCGTTTATAACGCCATTTTGGTTGAAGGCGACCCGATTGGTCAGGTCATGTTTTTTGGGCCGGGCGCCGGCGAGGGACCGACCGCGAGCGCGGTGGTTTCAGATGTGATGAATATTGCCGCAACGCTGCACATGGAGTCGCCAGCAACAGAGAAGCTGCCCAATCCGCTGCTTGCCTGCTCCCACGAAGATTACTGCACCATTAGCCCCATGGACGCGCTAGTGAGCCGCTTTTATTTGCGCCTATTGGTGAAAGATCGGCCTGGCGTCATCGGGCATTTGGGAACAACCTTTGGCCAGCACAGCGTCAGCCTAGAATCCATTGTGCAGATTGGCATGCAGGATAACCTGGCTGAGCTCGTAGTGGTAACGCATGAAGTGCAAGAAGGCAACTTTCAAAAGGCAGTGGCCGAACTGCGCGGGTTCGGCGAAACAGATGCGATCGCAAGCGTACTGCGAGTGCTGTGAGCCTTGAATAGCGAGCCTTGAACTATGAGCCATGAACCTTGAATAGCAAGCCATGAACTATGAGCCATGAACTATGAGCCATGAGCCTTGAACTGTGAGCCTTGAACACAGAGCAGATAGAGAGCCAAAAGGCACGCCTTCCCCACCCTCCCCATCTTCCTCATCTCTCCCCGGCCAATCCCTCCACACCTGGCGCACCTGGGCAATCACCCAGGCTGAGGCAGCCAACCTCCCAGTTTCTGAAGTCGACTGGCTACTGCAGGCAGTCACCACGCTAGATAGCCTAGCGCTGCGGCTAGAGACATACCGCGATCGCAAGCAAATTCTGAGTCGCTATTCGCTGGCAGAGCTGACAGCGAAGTGGCAGCAGCGGACGCAGGCGCAGGTGCCAGTGCAGTATCTAGTAGGCGAAACGCAGTGGCGTCAGTTCACGCTAACGGTAACGCCGGCGGTGCTGATCCCGCGACCGGAGACAGAGCTCATGGTTGATATTGTGCAGGCGCAGCTGCAGCAGAGTCCTGAGCTAGCGTCGGGGGTTTGGGTCGACTTAGGTACCGGCTGCGGCGCGATCGCGCTGGGGCTGGCCGATTTGCTGCCGGCTGCGACCGTACTTGCTACAGACATCAGCGAGGCGGCCATTGCGATCGCCCGCGCCAACGCGCAGCGCAACCAGTTAGCACATCGCATTCAGTTTCATCAAGGCAGCTGGTTTGAGCCGCTCAGTGTCTTTCGGGGACAGCTCGCGGGTGTGGTCTCTAATCCGCCCTACATCCCTAGAAACCTACTGCCACAGCTGCAGCCAGAAGTACAGCACGAGCCTCAGCTCGCGCTTGACGGCGGCGCGGATGGATTAGACAGCATTCGCCAGCTGATAGCCCAGGCTCGTCTCTACCTACGCCCTCAGGGTCTGTGGCTAGCCGAGCTCATGGCCGGTCAGGCCCAACCTGTGGCTCAGCTGCTATCAGCTAGCCAGTATTTCGATGTTCAAATTCACTCAGACTTAGCCGGCGTAGAGCGCTTTGTCTCCGCCCGCTGTAAGAACCCCTGACGAGCCTGGGGAATGGGCAAATTGAGCGACTTATGGAAGTCTTCCTGCACTTTGCGGGTCAGCCGCTTTGAGATTTGTCGCACAATCTGGTTTAGCAGCTTGTCGCCCGAAGTCTTCACTAAAGCCTGCGGCAGCGCCTGAATGAATCGCGGCATCTGCACGCGGGTCAGCAGGTTGAGCTCCCACTCGACGCGCGTAGAGCGCTGTTCCGGCAGCGCTGGGGCTGCAGCCTCAGCGAGCGTCATCGCAGCCTTAAAGTCAACGTCGTAGCCTTTAGGCTCGTAGTCCGGCACAGGAATCGTCTCAATGCGGTAGACGCCTTGCTGCTGAGGCAGCAGATGCAGCCCAACCTTGGGCTCAATCTCAAAGTTGAGGCTACCAAACCGACCAAGCACGAGCGCATAGCCATTTTGAGCAATTTGCTCGACCGTCATAGGCTGCGCACAGCGAGTAAACCAGCCTCTATGGGCGTCTAAGTAGTTAGCAACCGTTTGCGCGTCGGCATACATTTCCATATGACCCACATAGTAGCCTTCGAACAGCACCGTATCGGCCGGCTGCAGCTCTACTTGATGGGGCGATACCTCATGCGCTTCGATGATATGACCGCCCGATTGAATCAGACGCGAACCGGTTTCAGAAGAAGGATAATGCGTAGACGGCATGTGCATAAATGCTACAGCAAGGATGGTTGACTATCTTAGTAGGACTAATCTCAGTCGGACTAGTTAACAAACACAGGCGCGGCCCTAAAGCTTAGCAAGCGGCGACCTAAAGCTTACGCTTTGCACCTATTCATACAGGGAAACTAACCACTGGTTTCAACATATACTTCAACATATACCTAGAACCCAGGCTATCGGCTGAGGCTGCAGGCTGCCATCGTTGATTCACGGATCTAGCATACTAGTCTAATAAAAATTGTTCGATACTGCTCGCTGAGACAGATGACGTTAGCAAATACTAAGCGTTGGCTATAGATCGGCTACACGGGGTTGGATATACAGAATTGGCTACACGGGATTAGCTACACAGAGCCAGCTATACACCTACCAAACCCTGTACAGACACAGGTGCATTGGTTGCTACAGTTTCTCGATTTATGTCTCCGGAGAAAGGAGTCTACAAGCCTGCGGTTCTTATACTAGGAAGGCTCATTTCAATAATAGATAGTGACTATGAAAGTATTGGTAGCAGGGGCCACTGGGCAAACCGGTCGACAGGTTGTTGAACAGCTGGTCGCTCGGGGGGAATCGGTTCGAGCACTGGTGCGTGATATTGAAAAAGCGAAATCTAGCCTACCCACTAATTTAGAAATTGTCACTGGCGATGTGCTCGAGCCCGAAACCCTCCAGGCCGCACTCTTGGGCTGTAACGCTGTGATCTGTGCCACCGGGGCATCACCTAGCTTCGATATTACGGGTCCTTATAAAGTTGACTACGAGGGGAATAAAAACCTAATCGAAGCGGCTAAGGCCGCCGCCATAGGGCACTTTGTTTTAGTCTCTTCGCTTTGCACCTCCAAGTTTTTTCATCCGCTAAATTTATTTTGGCTGATTTTATATTGGAAAAAGCAGGCAGAAGAACACCTGCAGAAAAGCGGCTTGACCTACACCATTGTGCGCCCAGGCGGTCTGCGCAATGAGACGAACAGCGAGCCGCTAGTGATGGCACCGGCTGACACCCTATTTGAAGGTAATATTCCGCGTCAAAAAGTAGCGCAGGTTTGCGTTGAAGCGCTGTTTCAGCCCGAAGCAAAAAATAAAGTCGTTGAAGTCATCACGCGCGAAAACGCTAAGCCGCAGCCGCTAGAGACCCTATTTGCGAACGTCGGCTAGAAAAACCAGCCGTAGCTGTGCAGCCCTTTGCCCAGCAAGTTGACACCGAGATAGCAGATCCAGACAACGACAAAGCCGGAGGCAGCTAGAATGGCAGGCCGTCTACCCTGCCAGCCTTTAGTGATGCGCGCATGCAAATAGGCCGCAAAGACCAGCCAGGTGATCAGCGCCCAGGTTTCCTTGGGATCCCAGCTCCAGTAGGAGCCCCAGGCTTCATTAGCCCAGACAGCGCCGGCAATAATGCCAATCGTCAGCAGCGGGAAGCCTAAGCCAATGATGCGATAGCTGATGTTGTCTAGCGTTTCTGCTAGCGTCAGCCGCTGTAGCGAGAGCGGTGGAGCGGCTGGCGGCGCTGGCGGCGCTTTTTCGAGGACGGCGGTGCTGCTGCCAGCTGCGGCCGCCGCAGAGACCGTTTCGGTGGCTCGCTTCAGCTGATAGCGGCGATCGCGAAAGCTACCGGTGCCGACTGAGCTGCCTTTGAGCTCAACTGACTGACCGCGCGTGACAATCAAAAACGCGATCGCTACCAGCGACCCTACCATCAGAGCCGAATAGCTCAGCAGCATGACGCTGACATGCATCATCAGCCAGTTAGATTTAAGGGCCGGCACCAGCGGCTCAGACACCTGCATATTGTCTGGTAGCGTCAGCGCGGCAAAGGCTGTGATGGCCATAGCAACCGGAGCCGTGACGGCTCCGATCCAGCGGCTACCGCTTAGGCGCTCGGCCAGAAAATGAACCGCCGTGATGCCCCAGGCAATAAAAAAGAGCGACTCGTAGAGGTTGCTCAGCGGAAAGTAGCCGCCCTCAATCCAGCGAGCAATTAGCAGCGCCGCAATGCTCAAATTGCCAATTGCCATGCCGGCTGCGCCAGCCGTCTGCAAAGCTAATAGCTGCGGAAAGGCCAGGCTGCTCCAGTAGGCCAGCATGGTGACAAACAGCACAGCAAACGAAGCATTATCTAGCCAGCTTTGGAGGGTCACTAAGTCCATTGCGAATCTTGAGGCGATCAAACCGTTAGTAGAATTTAGCGTCTGACTCTATCGTATAGCGGATGACAAAAGTATTGGAGGAATCCCAAAATCCTTCAGCATTTTTCCTAATTAAGAAATAGGCCGCGCTAAGCTTCAGTCAGTACACTGTTTTATGATTCAAAACGAAAAAATAACTAGCGAAAGCGAGGCACCCATGGATGCAGCGGCGCTCTGGAATCGATATCAAGACTGGCTCTACTATCACGAAGACCTAGGGCTATACCTAGACATCAGTCGCACCACCTTTGACGATGCGTTTGTCAAGCAGATGGAACCCCGCTTTGAACAGGCCTTCAAAGATATTGAGGCAATTGAGGCGGGCGCGATCGCAAACCCGGACGAAAACCGCATGGTGGGGCACTACTGGCTGCGTGACCCCGATCTAGCCCCCAATGACGAGCTAAAGCACGAAATTACTGACACGCTGCGCGACATTGAGAACTTTGCCCAGCAGATTCGTACGGGCAGCCTCTATCCACCGGGGCAGGAGCGCTTTACCGACCTTCTCTCGATTGGCATCGGTGGCTCGGCGCTAGGACCTGAATTCGTCGCTCAGGCACTGGGTCCGGTCGACCCGCCCCTGCAGATTCACTTTATCGACAACACCGACCCGGACGGCATCGACAAGGTCCTAGCCCAGCTCGGCAACCGCCTCAAAACGACGCTGGTGCTGGTAATTTCTAAATCAGGCGGCACGCCCGAAACCCGCAACGGCATGCTAGAAGTTCAGGCGGCTTTTGAAAAACGCGGTCTGAATTTTGCCAAAAACGCCGTTGCCACTACCGGTTTGGGCAGCAAGCTGGACAAGATTGCTGAGTCTGAAGGCTGGCTAGCGCGCTTTCCAATGCAAGACTGGGTGGGCGGACGCACTTCGGAGCTGTCTTCGGTGGGACTGCTGCCGGCGGCGCTGCAGGGTATTGATATTCGCGCCATCCTGGCCGGGGCTAAAGAAATGGACGCAGCGACTCGCGTGCACGACCTGCAGCAGAATCCAGCAGCGCTGCTGGCGCTGGCCTGGTATCATACTGGCCACGGTCAGGGCGAGAAAGACATGGTGATTTTGCCCTACAAAGACAGTCTGCTGCTGTTCAGCCGCTATCTGCAGCAGCTGATTATGGAATCCCTAGGTAAAGAAAAAGATCTTGACGGCAATCGCGTCTGTCAGGGGATCGCAGTCTATGGCAACAAGGGCTCAACCGACCAGCATGCCTACGTACAGCAGCTGCGCGAGGGAGTAAACAACTTCTTCGTGACGCTGATTGAGGTGCTCAAAGACCGCGAGGGCGACTCGGTCGAAGTCGATCCGGGCGTGACCTCAGGTGACTATCTCTCGGGCTTTTTACAGGGCACGCGCCAGGCGCTATTTGAGAATAATCGTCAGTCAATTACGATTACAATCCCGGAGGTAACGCCGCGCCTAGTTGGGGCGCTGATTGCCCTATACGAGCGGGCAGTGACGATCTATGCATCGCTGGTGAATATCAATGCCTATCATCAGCCAGGCGTCGAAGCCGGCAAAAAGGCAGCCGCAAGCGTTCTTAGCTTGCAAAATCAGGTAGTAGAAATACTGAAGCAAACTGGGCAGCCGCTATCCCTGGAGGAGCTAGCCAGCAAAATTGGGGCCTCTGAGAAAATTGAGATGATCTACAAGATTGTGCGTCACTTAGCCGCTAACGGACGCGACGTGACCATTGAAGGAAACCCAGGTCACCCAGCTGAGCTTAAGGTCAAGGCGGAGCAAAAAGTTAAACATTAATATTCGTAAGTAGCGGTGGCTTAATTAAGGACGCCAGTCTAATTGCGCCATCAGGGTTTAGCGGCACTAGCAGGAGCTACAGGTACCCAGCTTAGGTACTTTTAGTTCCCAAGAACTAGTGGGAAAATAAATTTGCATCCGCCCTCCACCATCGCATGGTTTCCCTGTCTTCCTATCAGCCCTCGCAGTACTCTGAAATTCTGCATGTTGACCCAGCGACAGGCAGCTACAGGGTGCAGCGGCTACCGCTGGCTAATGAGTTTTTTCGAGAGCAGGGTTTATCAGCGTTCACCCTAGCCAGCGAGCAGCGCGATCTTAATCAGGCCGTTCAGCAGCAGCTAATTGACTGCTTTTTAGACACTGCCTGTGCCGAGCGCTGGCTGCAGGCAGCGCAGGCGGGACTCTGTCTACGCAGCTATGTTTCGCATCGCGTTCTAGCTGCCTGCCGTCGACTAGCGGCCCGGTTTGCTGGCTATTTAGGTCATCGGCCGCTGCGCTACCAGGAGCTGCTGCCCTACGTGCTAGACGATGACGGCAAACGGCTGATCCTAGTCATTGATCAGCAGCAGCGGCTTCTACAGGCGACCGGTAAGCTAGACAACTTAGCCTACATTCGGTTCAGCGTCGAAGTGCTGCGACGATTTGATCCAACCGCTCAGGCAGTGCCTAACTTAGACGTTTGGATCTACTATCAAACGCAGCAGCATGCAGAGATTCGCCGTCTGCTGTCAGAATATGGCCTAAGCCTATTTACTGACTGGGCGCTGCTCAATCGCGTTAGTCCTGGTCAGCTGGCGCAGCTCAGTGACTACGAACAGCTGATCGTGCAAGCCTTTCATGCGGTGTACCGGCGCGATCGCAGATTGCTAACCCGTTCTGAAACGCGGCAGCGCTGCACTGAGCCGAGCCAGGCACAGCTCGCCGAAATGCTGACTCGACTAGCGCCAGCGATGGCCGAGAGCCTAACACCGACAGCATTGCTTCAAGCCCTCAGACGGATTGCTGCTCAGCTGCGCTGTCAGGAAGTTTGGCGCAAGCGCGGTGCGCCTTTGGCTGAATCAATCGAAGCTAGGCAAGAAGCGAGTTGTTGGGAGATAGCTGACTCCGATAGCAGCACTATCGCTGCGCTTGAAGCGCAGGAAACCGATCAGGTTTGTCAACAGCTTTTGCAGCAGGCGCTGACGGACAGTATTGAAGAGAGCTTGCGTGAATCTCTACGGGCATTGCAGCAGCGACGGCGCTATGCCAAGCTAGCCGATTGTTTAATTCCGGCCCTGCGGCTGCTCTATGAAGACGGTCGCTCCCAAGGCGAAATTGCGCAGGCGCTCGCGCTCAGCAACCAGTCGCAGGTCAGCCGCCTACTCAACCTCAAGCAGCTTTTAGCACAGGTACGGTTCAAAACGCTGGCGAAGCTAATGCAGCTGCTGGCGCAAAGTTCGCTCGGCGTGCCGGTTGATCGACTAGACGATGCTCACTTAGATCAGCTAACGCAGCGGCTTGAGCAGTTTTTGGATGCCGAAGTGTTCGCCCCTGCAATCGCAGAGCTGAAAGGAACCAAGCGAGGCGAGAGTCTCTATGCTGAGCAGCTACGGCACTGTCTTCAGCATTATGCCCACCCAGCCAAGACCGCTCATCCAGCCATAGCCCGAGGAGACCAGTCGCGATGCTAAGCCTGACCCTACCTATCTGGCGCGACCAGCAAACCGAGACCGTGTGGCTAGAAGCTGAGCAGTTTGAACAGGCGGCAGCACTGAGTACTGCCGCTATCGGCGAAGCTCAGCAGTGGCAGGTCTATCTGCAGGCGCTCGCCTATGCTGGGTTTGCTGACTGGCTGCGCGATCGCACCCCTGCACTACAGCTCGACACCAACCGATGTACGCTGCTGCAGCCAGCCTATGCCAGCAGTCTGTCGGGTGTTTGTAGGCTGACAGTTCAAGGTTTTCGGCTTTGCTTAGTGGTAATCGATCATCCACTGGCTCAAGCCGCTGATATTCCCAGGGCAGCGTTTGAGCTGCCAGACTTTCAGGCAAACTTCTATGTGCTAGTAGAAGTTCAAGAAGAACAGGCGGTTGTCTTTATTCGCGGCTTCATTTCTCATCAGGCGCTGCAGGCAGTCTCCCTCACTGCGCAACAAGATTGGACTTATGGAGTGCCGCTAGCGCTGTGGGATCTAGACCCCGATCGACTGCTGCTGCAGCTGACCCTACGACAGCCTGAGCCGATGCAGCAGTCGGCATCGGCCGCTGTATCAACTGCTAGCTTGACGCTGGGCAATCTAGCAGCCTGCTTGCAGGAGCTGCGTGACACTGATGGTTCGCTGTGGCAAGTGTTCACCTGGCCACAGGGCCGCTATCTGCTGTCTCAGCCACAGCTGCTAACGCTGATGTATCAGTGGCGACGGCAGCCAACAGCGGCGCTGGCACTACGCCTGCAGGAAGCTTTAGCGTTGCTCACCCAGCCTGCTGTAAACGTAGCTGGCTGGCTGACCCATCAGCTCGATGCGCTGGCGCAGCGGTGTGCTATCTATTTCGCACCGTCGGGGGTGCCGGCATTTCGCTCGATTGATAAGTTTGAACAAGCGATCACAGCGCTACGGCAGCAGGGACTGACGCTTCCTGAAACGGCTGTTCACGCCTATCAGGATATTGACTGGCAAGGGCTGCCGCTGAGGCTATGTACGCTCACTTGGGCGAGCGACCAGCATTGGTCAATGCTGATTTTGATTGGTATGCAGACAGGCGCTGCGCTACCCGATGCGCTAGCGCTACGTATCAGCAAAGTATCCGAGCTAATCTGTGAGGAAATGACCGAGCTTGACGATCCGTTCCTCTATGCGCAGGTGAGCGGCACGCCGAGCGATCGGTTTTTAGTAACGCTGACGCTGCCAGAGGGGCCGGTATGGATGTCTGTGCCCTATCAGTTTCAGCGTGACGATAAAACGCGCTCGATTTCTTTTGAAGTGAATGAATGAAATACGCGAAGAATGCGTGAACATTGACGCAAGATGAGCGGCCCGATAGCGTACGTCTATGCGAACCGTTTTTGAGCTAAAGGTAATTCCTCGCGGTGAAGATGCCTGCTTTTTGCTGCTGTCGTGGCAACAGCACCGTCAAGCACTCACCGCCTGTTTGCCCTACCCAACGACGGTACTCAAACGCTATCAGCGCTGGCAGCAGCGATATCTTAAGTTTTATCAGCTAGCCAACTCAGATCGCCCTCAGCTGAGCGGACGGCTTGATCCAGGCAGTGGCGATCTGGCCCATGATCTACAGGTGGCAGAGCAAGCCTGGCTTCACGCGTTTAATCAGTGGCTGAGCGAAGGCGAAGGCCGCTCAATTCAGCAGCGAATTCAAGCCGAAATCACGCAGCTATTTCAGACGGCAGCTCAATCAGCGACGCGAAACGAGATCGCAGCTGGCGTTAATATCGGCGTCGATGTTTATGTAGCCTGCGCATCGTCCGAGCTAGAAAAACTGCCTTGGGAAAACTGGCAGCTAGCGCCAAGCCGCGCCGCGCTGGAAACGGTGCGCATTATTCGCGCTGGCTCAAACCGACTGGCACAGCCGCTAGCCAATGCGAGATCGCGAAAACCAAGAATTTTGGCAATTTTAGGCCACGATTCGCAGCTACCGGTGCAGCAGGACTGGCAAATTTTGCAATCGCTCAGCCAGAACGCCGACTTACAGCAGTTCACCTACGGTGCAGCTTTCTCACCAGCCGAGATCAAGCAGCAGCTGGCCCGTTTGCTGAGTGGCCCACCCGGTTGGGATATTCTCTTTTTTGCCGGTCATAGCGATGAGGCCGCTCTATCCGGCGGGCGCTTTGCCCTCACCCCAGACTGCCAGCTTTCTATCAGCGAGCTAGAAGCCGATTTGCAACAGGCGCGATCACAAGGTCTACAGCTGGTAATTTTTAATTCCTGTAGCGGCCTCAGTCTAGCTCAGGCGCTAGTCAAGCTGGGCCTGCAGGGGGTGGTCATGCGCGAGCCGATTCGCAATGATGTAGCGCAGCAGTTTCTTGCTCCTTTTTGCCAGGCCCTGGCTGATCGACAAACGGTTGCCGATGCGGTGCAAACTGCCTGTCAACATCTGCAAATGGCGGAGCGATTGGCCCTGCCATCAGCTCATCTACTGCCACTGCTGTATAGCCCGCCGCAGGTGCCGCTATACCAGCTCGATAGACTGAGCTGGCCGCAGCAGTTGCGACAGTGGCTGCCGACCCGCCGAGAGGCCGTCACGCTCGGAGCGCTGATCTTCCTAAGCCTAGTCGTGGATATACAGGAGGTCGTATTCGATGCGCGCACGCTGGTGCAGGCGGTCTATCGGCAAGTCACACAGCAGCTGCCCGAACCCGACCCGCCGGTGCTGCTGATCGAAGTTGATGAGGAATCGCTGAAGCGCTATCAGGAGCAGCATTCCTTTCGGGTAGAAGTGTTAGAAAATCGCGATATCGATCACGTTTATCTAACGCAGCTGCTGACGACAGCGCTGCGATCGCAAATTAGCGCTATCGGTATTCAGTACAATTTGCTGACCAATCAGCCCAACGATCGGCTACCTCAGGCAGTGCACCAGGCCATACAGCACAAGCGGACTTGGTTTGTCTTCACCGCTCGAACGTTGGATAGCCTTGCTAATCCGCAATGGAGCCTGCGTGGCAACCCTATCGTTGCTCGCGGCTGGCAGCTAGAGCGCCCCGAATCAACCGACTGCCAGCGCTGCCCGTTTGCCTATCTGCTGGCCTTGGCCCACCGCCTGCAGCAGGCTCAGCTGGCCGACAGCGCCGTTCCGCAGCCTCAGCTTAATAGTAGGCAGCCGCTGCAACCCCGTATCGCAGCGTATCTGGCCGCTGTCGATGACAGCGCCGATCGATTTCCTAGAGCGCAGTCGACTCGGCTGCCGGTCATGATTGATCTCTCGCTTCCGCCTAACCGAATCTATCATCAGATCCCGGCCTGGCAGCTTTTATCGGCGGAAGCGACACCTAGCCAGCTGCAGGCTTTGGACTATGAGGTGATGTTGATTGCCGCCGGTCCTTATTGGCAAAATCCTGATATGCAGGTTGCGCCTCTAGCGCGAGCCTACTGGTGTCAGCAAGGCGAGGTGCTGTTAAATTTAGCAGCTGAGTCAGCCGAATGTCATTTGCAGATAACCCATGGTCAGTTCAATGCTTACATGGCGCACCACTGGCTGAGATCTCACCATGTGACTCAGATTCCTGACTGGTGGATGATCTGTTTAGTGGCGCTGATGGCAAAATGTGCCGGACGGCGCTGGCCAATGCTGCTACTGCCGCAGCGTCGCCGTCGGCATCAGCTTGCAGCAGGGCTGATGCTATTAGGGCTGGCCTCTCTACAAATCTACGTGTCCCTAGCGCTGCTGGTTCCCTGGCTATTTCCCAGTTTGACGGCTGGATTCTACCTCAAACTGCTAGGCCAGTCTGCTGGTAGAGAGTAGGCTGCGATCGCAGACAGCTCGCGCTTCGAGAAAAGCTCACACCAAAAGATACTGATGATTTTAGAACTGGCACAGCTTTGTTGTCCAATTCACAACCAAAACAATGCTGTTTCGCTCAGTAGATAAGACAACAAAACTAAAGCCTATCTAAGCTTTCCGCTACTATATTGTTTTTTTACTTCCTTCCGGATGCGCTACTTTAGCCTTGTTCGTTTCAGAAACTGGCTGAAAACTGCATAGGCTGATTTGGTCTGCCACTATCACTAAATAGAAAGGTTTCAAAGTCTAGCTGATATCCGCAAGCGCTGAAAAATCTTTCCTATATCTACCAATCCCGCAATTCGGAGATTTCCTATGTTTGGTTCTAAGCCTAACTTGTCCGATTCTACTACTCAGCCCGAACCGCATCCGAAAAAAACGGTTCAAATGCAGGCTCTGTTCTCAATTAATCAATCGATTGTCAGACGTACAAAAGGTATAGGTGACTTGTGGTGTAGATTGACTGGCCAATGTAAGCAAAAGTAGAGTTCTAAGCAATCAGAATTGCTTTCGACTGTGACAGCTTGAGATTCAAGCGAGGGAGCCGGACTGATGTTCGGCTCTTTTTCTTGCTGCTTTCATAGATTTTCTAGCCAAATTAAATGGGCTACTGCATAGCGCTTCTGCGTAGCACATCTATCTATCAATACAAGTGACCGCGATCACCTGTTGTGCCGATAAGT
>JAAHIA010000660.1 GCA_010671975.1 Leptolyngbya sp. SIO4C1
TCTATGCTTGCTACCGGCAGCATCAACACAGGGTTACCCACCTTCGCCGCCTTCACCACCGACCGACCTCTACCAATGGTGCTCACCATACAGCAAGCCATTTGACCGATCAGCGAAGGCTAACCCTTGCCCGGTTGTGGTGAGTGTAGATAGTTAATAGAGATGTTGCGATATAAGAAAAATAATGGCTGAAGCCTTTGATACACAAGGTATTCAGCGATTTTTACAAAAAGATAGCCGAAACCTTGACTGTATCTGGCTTACAGCGATTTTTAGCCTTTATTACGCAACAGGTCTAATATGGCCCGTGCGATCGCATATTCCGCCAGCAGTTGAGATCGCATTCTTCGCCAGCAGCACTATAGGGCGATCGGGCTACTGGTGGCACCAACCACAGGACTTTAAACTTGGCTGAACCGGCCTCTACCGTCAAAATAGGACTCTTCCAAAGCCACCCACCAGGGCTTCACCATTCATGCCTACCGTCAGCAGGGCGGTGTATGAGGCGGATGCAATTTCCTTGCTTTAGAAAAGGGCACCGATGAATGAAGCCTAACCAAGAAGCTTAGCGGTGCCCCAAACTTTAGATAGCCCAATGCCGAGCCGATCGTATTGGCCCAGCATTGGACTTTGAATATTCAGCTCGGCAAAGGTAGGCTCTTTACTGAACGGCGGCTTTGCTGCGGCTATCCAACCCATCTAGCCGGGTGACTTGAATATCTTCAACCGCCTTGGTTTGGTTATCAAGATGCTCCAAGCGGGCTGACTGGATATCCTCAATGGCTTTGCTCTGGTTGTTCAGATGCTCTAGGCGAGTCGCTTGAATGTCCTCGACAGCTTTGGTCTGATTATCTAGGTGCTCCAAACGAGCAGCTTGGATGTCTTCGATGGCCTTAGATTGATTGTCTAAATGCTCAAGGCGCAGCGTGTGAACGTTGCCTTTGCTGCGGCTGTCCAAGGCTTCGAGGCGAGCGGCCTGGATATCTTCGATGGCTTTGCTTTGGTTGTTCAGATGTTCTAGACGGGCAGCTTGAATGTCCTCAACCGCTTTAGTTTGGTTATCCAAATGCTCTAGGCGGGCTGTTTGAATATCTTCGATGGCTTTCGAGCCACCGCGATCGAGCACTTCATAGCGGCTTTGCTGCGTCATGTTGGGTTCAAATTCAGTGGCCTTGGCAGTGGGTGAGATCGCAATGCTAGCAACGGTCAGTGCGAGGGCAGTTAAAAAATGGCGTTTCATGAGGTAGCTCCTTGTAAATCAGTGGTTTCGCTTCATTGATTACAAGCATGCCGGTGCCACCTGAGAGTCATCTGACCGCTTTCTGAAGCTTGCTTAAGGGGTTTCTGAGAATAGCTGAGTGGCAGTAGTGATGAGTGTCACTACTGTGTTTCATGAACTGTCTAATTCCTGTAGTAATAATTTGGGCGTCAAAACCCAAGTGTCGGATACCAGGTTAGCTGACGTTGTATCAGATTAAGTGTCAGTCAGCCAAAAACTCTGAAAGCCTTTCACTATAAATACTTTGAGCTTTTGACCCTAAATATCCAAGACTCCACTTATCCTGTTATCCGACATAGGGCCTGACCATTCCAGTGCTCACCATAGCAGCAGCCCATTTGACTGACCGGCGAGGATTACCCTTGCCCCGCTTCTGGTAAGTGTAGATAGTTGAGTCAGTTGCGATCACATTTTCCGCCAGCAGATGCGATCGCATTTTCTGCCAGCAGCACCACAGGACCATCGGGCTATTAGACATCTCCAAAGCTGAAAAGCTTTGCTAGGAGTGGCTTAGCGCCGCCACCTCAAAGATAAGTGGAACGCCATCATGAACGAGCTTTCGGGGCTTGGCATCCGTTTGTGTTAGTTTAGCCGGAATTTTATCGCTGCTGAAGGCTCATCTCCCTGCTCGGTTCAAGTCTGATTAAAACTACCCAATTGATAGCGCCCTAATCGTAGTCTGACTAGCCCACAAACAACCATGATAGCTGTTTGATAACGACGCGCTTTGAGCCGAAAGCGATCCTGAGCAATCCGCCAGATTT
>JAAHIA010000661.1 GCA_010671975.1 Leptolyngbya sp. SIO4C1
CAGACTGGTGCGCCTCACCCAGCACGCGATTTCAAGTATGACCTCAGGGTGTTGTCCGCTTCCCCTACCCGCTCAAACGTAGGCAGCAATCGTGCTAATTCGGCGGCTGTTCAGGCGTGGCAATCGCTCCAAAGTTTCCATCCCAAGCAGGAAATCTTGCCCTTTATCTATAGCATTACGGAGCGTCCCGTTGAAGTGTTCATTGGGGTTTGGCACCCGATCGCTCACTTTTGGTGTCGTGCCTTGCGACAGGCAGGTATCGGCTATTCTTGCTTCATCTATGGGCAAGAGCTTTTGATCGCCCGATACGACACGATGGCCGCCAAACGAGCTGAGGATTTGCGACAGGCGAAACGCATTTATGCCTGCAGTCAGGCCACCGCCAAACTGGCCCAATCCGCGATTGATCCCAGCCTCACGATTCAGACCATTTATCCTGGTGTTGCCCCTCTGACGGCAGACCAATCGCAACGAGATCTAGAGCAGCAGGCCGCAGCCTATCGTAAAGAATTAGGTTTAGGTTCAGGCCCAGTCATCCTTTCCCTGTGTCGTCTCACGCCTCGCAAAGGCATCAATCTGGTGATAGAAAGCCTGAAGCCGCTGATTCAAGAGTTTCCGACCCTAACCTACCTTATCGTAGGCCATGGAGAAGACCGCGTCAAGCTTGAGCAGCAGGCGATTGACCTGGGTGTTATGGATCACGTGCGGTTTCTGGGTCGTGTTTGTCATGACACCAAAGCGAGGCTCCTGACTCTCTGCGATCTGTTTGTCATGCCCATTCGTAATGACATCCAGACGGATTGGGAAGGGTTTGGCATTACTTTTCTGGAGGCGGCCCTGGCGGGCAAGGCTGCGATTGGAGGCAGAACTGGTGGGGTCATTGAGGCTGTCGAACAGGGTGTAACTGGAATTCTGGTAGACACGGCAGATGCCCAGGAAACTCAAGCAGCAATCGCACAGCTGCTCCGCAATCCCGACCTTCGTCAGCACATGGGGCGGGCTGCCCAGAGTCGCGTTCGACGGTTCACCTGGCACGATAGTGCCGTTCAGCTTCTGAAGTGAGGTGGATGAGCGGCGGGCGTAAGCGCTTAGCTCTGCTGGCTGGCAAGTCGCGCATGATCTAGGTGCGATAGCGCTCCGAGACGTCAGACGGGGGCAGCGGCTGAGCGTAGTCAATGCGCGTGAAAAGACGACCAGAAAGACGACTAGAATGAGGGCTGCTCCAAATACGGATCTATTCCTAGAAAAGGTGGCGGCATGGCTGTGACCAAACCAATGCTTACCCTGATTGTAAACTGCCGCGATTTCTATATTTGACGGGACTGGCGCGATTCGAACGCGCGACCTACCGCTTCAGATTTGTGTGAGTTTCCTCACTCTCTGGACTATACCTTCACCGTAGGCGACGAAGCCTTTAGGTGGTAGCCGTCTAGTCTCTACACCTTCTCTTTAAAAGGATAAGGTTTGAAGGATGAAGGATGAGTTTAAATTCCGACTTTGCCTTCAGACTTTTCCCTTTCAAAGGGCTTGGCTCGGTGTTGCCATAAGAAGAAATTCCCGTAGGTTTCACCGACTTTGACTACATTCACACGCGCAGTTTCCCAACGCGGTGCCCGGTAGTTCAGGAGGCGGTTGCTCTATCCAGCTGAGCTACAGCCCCATAACTCATCGTGAGCCAAGAAGAATATATACCTTAGCAACTTAGCGCTGAAAGTGTGAGGTGTAAAAATCAGCCAATTTGCGGATCTTAGGGACAGACAATCCAAGAACTGTCCCACGGGGCACCGCCAACTTCAAGCCCGGCTAGATGGCTACTGGCGTCGATAATGGGTAGCGCTGAGTCAGATTTCGACCAGAGCTGCACCTGCAGCTCACCATGTGTCGTATCGCGACAGAGAAACTGCAGCCCCTCGCGAGTGGGGACGCGCACCCAGCCGCCAGCATCACGGGCTTTGCCAACCAGCGTCAGCCGATGCGTTTCGTTTTCGGCAGTGAGCTGCCAGCGGCCCCAGGGCGCAACCTCCCAAGCCAGCGGCGT
>JAAHIA010000662.1 GCA_010671975.1 Leptolyngbya sp. SIO4C1
TGTCTGGTAAATTTTGCCGTTAAGCCGGGGCTTTCCAGCACAATTTTGCTCTATGAGTTTGATCCACAGGGGCGACTAGTGCATCGCCATTCTCACGCGGTGCCAGGCTTCGCCTTTCTGCATGACTTTGCAATTACGCCAAACTACTGCCTGTTTTTCCAAAATCCGGTCAGCTTTAATCCAGTTCCTTATGCGATCGGGCTCAAGGGCGCAGCGGAATGCATTTCGTTTAATCCCAAGCAGCCTACCCAGGCAATTCTGATTCCGCGTAATGGCAAGGATCCGGTGCAGTTTATTGAAGCGCCGCCCAGCTTCGTCTTCCACCACGCCAATGCGTTTGAAGCCGACGGCAAGGTCTATCTGGACTCTATCTGCTATCGAGAATTTCCTACCCTCAAGGGCGGCGAAGACTATCGGCAGGTAAACTTTGATGCCGTGCCAGAGGGTCAGCTCTGGCGGTTTGAGCTAGATCTGGCTCAGGGCAAAGCCACCGAGACCTGCCTGATTGAGCGCTGCTGCGAATTTCCGGTTCTGCACCCCGATCGCGTGGGACGCCCCTACCGCTATCTCTATATGGGAGCGGCTCTGCGATCGCGCGGCAACGCACCGCTGCAGGCGCTCCTCAAGCGCGATCTAGAAACCGGCGCAGATCAGCTCTGGACGCTGGGCGCACGCGGCTTCATGGGCGAACCCAACTTTGTGCCCCACCCTCAGGGTCAAGCCGAAGACGATGGCTGGGTGCTAATGCTGCTCTACGACGCAGCCGAACAGCGCTCAGAGCTTGCTATTCTAGCGGCCAAAGACATCACCGCCGGGCCGATCGCGCGGCTGAAGCTAAAGCATCATGTGCCCTACGGCCTACACGGCAGCTTTACGTCGCAGTATTTTGGCCCGGACGCTAAGGCATAAAACCGCGACCCATAAGAGCGCGACCAGACAGTAGCCAGTGGCATTCGTCTTCTAATTTGGGCACACTGAGGTCACCATCAAGGTATCAAAAGAAACCTTAGCAACAACGCCCATACTGAACTATGCCACTCACTGCGCCTGCACCGGCTTCTGCATCCACCCTGCACTATCGCCTGACTCCCAGCGAATCGGGCGTGACGCTTCAGATTTGGGAGCCGGCGCAGAAGACAGCGTATCGTCGCGTACCTTACTATTTTTTCATTACGTACCAGCTAGCCTCTGTTGAAGCAGCCCAGCAGGTACTTGACCAGTACCTGATCAACAATGACGTTGCGGCAGTCTGCAACAGCTCAGCGCAATCGCAGCCGCTGAAGGCGCTCTCTAGAAGCCAGACCTACGGCTAGGCGGCCCCCGCCTATGGCAAACGCATCACTCTGCCACTGACTGAGGCGTAGCGCTCTCTTCTAGCAGGTAATATTCGCCAATATCTAGATTGCCAATCAAAATTTCTTCATATTCCATTACGCCGCGCACCTGTACGGTTTGATCCAGCTCGGGCTCAAACTGCTCGGTCAATACCCAAATGCGATCGGTGCCATCGTCGACCTGATAGATCCAGCTGTCGTCCAGCAGGGGAGCGCGATGACGAATAATGCCGCGAATTTCGACTGGCTGCTCAGACTGAGGCTGCTGACGCAGCGCTGCGATAGAAGTCGTCTCAGCCCCAAAAGAGAGCGTTGGCAATGGCAGTGGCGCATCCACAGCTGGCACTTCAGCATCAAGAGTGCTGCAGCCCAGTACCAAGTTTAGACCCAGGCCTAGGCAGACTGAAGCGCCAGCACGATAGAGGTTGATATTCATGCCCGTGTGCTTTAGGGTAGCTCCCTTTGGTAATCTGGTTGTCAGTAAACCGCTGCGATCGCTTGCGCTATCGCTCATAGTTATAGCCTAAACGCGTGGCTGGGTGTCATCCGTTTCGGTTTGTGTCGTTTAGTGCTCTCAGCTACGCTAGAGTACCGTGCAATCTCTTTCCGCTCTATGGCCCAACTCCTCGACGGCAAAGCCTGCGCTCAGCAAATTCAGACAGATTTGGCAGCCAAAATCAGCGCGTGGCAGCCGTCCTGC
>JAAHIA010000663.1 GCA_010671975.1 Leptolyngbya sp. SIO4C1
ACTATAGACGGTCACTCGTAGATCGTCTATAGTTCCTATTAAAGGCGGCTCAGCTAGCAAACCGCAGTACCCGAGCGGGTACATTTACGGAGACGGTCTTGTCTAGACGGGCACAGGCTCTAACCACCGCAGAATGACCTGCTTGAGCTGACCAATATCGCGATAGAGCTCCTGCTTAAACAGCTGACCTACGGCATCTAGCGGGCTGAAGGAAGGTCCTGCTTCCCACTGAATATCTTGCGCAACCGGTGTCGTGTGCGAGCCGCGTAAAATTTCGATAGAGGTCAGCTGCGGAAAGCGCTCATAGAGCACGTCGCTCAGCGGGTAGGTCTGATCGAGCGTATCGCTGCGAAACTTGATCAGCAGGTTGCGTCGCACGCAGTAGCGATCGCGAATCAGCGACAGCGTCTCCTCGGGAGAAGGCGTAAATTCCAGCTTAAAATCGGGCGCAAACTGAATAAACTGCTCTAGCAGCGGAATTGACTTTCTTGCTGGGTAGTTATTAAAGCACATCAGCATGTTGCCTGCACGCTCGATCTCAAACAGGCTGCCCATTAGCAGATGCACCTTACAGCCCATGCTGTGCCCTAGCCCGTAGATGGGTAGGTAGCCACCTATCTGGTTGCGCAAGTAGGTGAGTCCCTGCTCAAAGGTGACATGGACTTCCTGTGCGATCGCTCGGTGGTCGAACGTGTTGATAAACGGTGTTGCCATGACGCAGTAGTCATGCCGATAGAGGTTCTCCAGCAGCCAGCGATAGGTCACATGCGGGGCGGCTGCCACGAACGCCCCGCCTAAAAAATGAACGATTGCCTTCGGCTGAGGCGGTACCAAAAACCAGTTGCCTGCGACTTCTTGCCAGTACACTGTCACCTAACTGATACAGCAGTCTCCTTCAGTGTAGTGGTTAGCGCTGATTGCTGCTCTGAATGCCGGCTGCAAAAAGTTTAGCGGTGCAATTGCGCTTAGCAAATTTACTATGCTATTGTTAGGAACCGCAGGGACGTATAGCTCAGTTGGTTAGAGCGCATCGTTGACATCGATGAGGTCACTGGTTCGAATCCAGTTACGTCCATTTTGATAAGGGCCGCTTGATACGGGCTGACCGTGGTGAAGGCGGTCCGGCAAGCGTTCACTGATCTTTGATACTAGATCTTTGACACTAGATTTTCGACAATAGAGCGGTTCTGATTGAGGCGAATACATTTCGATAACCAAGGGGAAAGGGTGAAAGGGGAAGGGGCCAAGGGAGATGTATTCAATGCGATTGAAAACCGCTATAATCTAGCGCCAGTTTAGATCGGAAAGTGGCTAGAAGCTCAAAGACCAGATACGCTTTTGGCTATGAGCGCTTTAATAGCAATATCGCTCTCGGGTTCGATAGTTAGGATCGGGCGTTGAGCGCTCTTTTGCCTTGCGGGTTGTCCCCAGCAGTGTTGAGACAATCACGCATCGCTTGACGGTCGAATTGGTTTTGCCAGATAGCGTCATTCTACCTAAAACTCTAGCGTTGCCTTCATGATCGAAAATGGCGGAATGAACACCGCTCTTTGATGGCTGAAAGCTGGTTTCAGCGTCTATCTTGACGGATTTACTGAGCGTTTTCCAAGAAGTAGCAGCTGCGCCATCCGGGTAGGTTGCCCACTCAACGGTGCCCGCATTCTCTCGAATGGCAAATCGCCAGGTTTGACTGGTTTGCTGGGCCTTAGACTGAGCTTGACGTAGGCCCAGATAGAGTTTGTCTTGGGCCGCCACAACCTGCCTGGTTTCTATAAATCTAAGCCAAACAGGCGCCGCGATCGCAGCCATAGTGCCTACTATGACGATGATGACAATCTCTTCAATTAAAGTAAATCCAGAGCGAGATTTGCTGCACCTGTAAACATCACGCTGAAAACGATATCGGTGTAGCCGCGCGGGCGGGTTTCAGGGGCGGTTGAAACGACGCGTAAACAACAGCAGGCCCAGCGTGGCGAAGGCGGCGGGTTCGTGGAGCCTGCTGGTGCTGAAGGGCGGTAG
>JAAHIA010000664.1 GCA_010671975.1 Leptolyngbya sp. SIO4C1
GCAACGAGCGGATGATCGACATGATCATATTGAGACTAAAGTGAATCAATCTGAGCTCATAGCAAAGCGATGCCTACTTGCTATCGAATCGCTGATACCAGACAACATTGCCAATGACGGTAAGCGCTAGCGCCGCGCCGCCACCTATCAAAGCCGGGGTTGGATCGTAACCACCCCGGCTTAGGTTTTCTAGCCACAGCTGCGTCAGATCAGAATGCACAATGAGGTTTGCGAGCACTGGTGAGAGATAGATCAGCGCAGCGCCAACGGCTAGCCAGCCCACCATCGAGCTCAGTAAAAAGATAGTCTTACCCCTAGATAGCTTCACTGTGGTTGCCTCACCTGCGACGCTATCAGGCTAGCACGCCTCTAAGTTGGGCCAAGCCATATCGCTAGCCAACGCCTCATCATTCACTATCGCTTGACTAGTTGTGTAAACCACAAATAATCAAATTGCTAAATCTCTTTTCAGAAAACGCTTTCAAGAAATAGCCGCATAAGCCTGGACTAAAAATGGACTAAATTTTTGCCCTCTTCTGAGGCATTGAGCAAGCTAAAAATCACGCCTTTATCGTATCGTGTAGGGCAAGATCGCAGCTTAAATGCCGCATTGACCTCTGTACCATCGTATCTAAGTAAGACTTTTTCGTCTTTTTGCGAGACTCAGTGCAATGCAGATGAGTCTCAGCATTAGACTTAGTGAGTGCCGTGCTCCTGCAAATGCTTAAGCAGGCCAGCGCGCTGAAAAACCTGACGAACTTGCAAGCTCATATTCCGAGCAACCAGCTGAGCGCCTTCGGTGTGGCAGCGAATAACACCAGATAAAAAGATGTTCATCATTGAGGGATCTACAAACTGGGTTTGAGACATGTCCAATACGATGACTGCGCCGGGCTTGGTTTTCCGCTTTAGGTCTGCCGCAAAGAAAGGGGCAATCACAAGGTCTACCCGACTAGGCAGTCGAATAATCGTCGGTGCCGGTGCCGTTCTGGCTTGAGTAACTCGCATATTTTAGGTATAAAAAGCTACGTGAATACTTAAATTTTAATCTTAGATGCCATTCAGCAGCGTGCGTCAGAACACCTGATAAAAATAGATTTAAACGATATAGCTGACAGTTCAGCCGAGTGAAATCACGGATGAATATTGGTAGTAGAAATACGTAGCTGACTGAACCGCGCGCTCTAGCCTTTAGCTGTAGCGTTCCCCAAGAGCCACACAGTCAATCGCCGACAGCGTCATTAGCCTTAAAGCCAGTCTGAAAGTCGGTCTTAAAGCTAGTCCTGTTGGATTAAATTGAGACCACGTCTGAAGCCATATAGTCTTACTTTAAGACTAGACTCGAGGCAATCTAGTCTTATCGTGAGATAATTCATGACGAAGACAAATAGCATCTGTACCTTTCTTAGGAAAACCATTATGACTTTCGAATCTGCCGCCTCAGAAGACCAGTCACTGTCAGAGCAGCTAGAAGCGCACCTCTTATCTGTTGAGGCGGTGCAAAAAATTCTGAATCGGTCCCGAGCCTCGGTATATCGCTATGCCAACACCGAGCCAACGCTGGTTAATCCGCCCTTTGACGCTCAGCGCCTCAATCCCGAAAGGCGTGATCACAGAGACGCGCCGCTGATGTTTCACCCCAATGAGGTAGCTCGGTTTGCGCAGGAGGTGCTGGGCATTCAGCAGGTGACAATTGAGCTCGTGCAGCCTGCTGAAACCGTGACCAACGCACTTCTGCGGCAGATCTTAGAAGAATTGCAGGCAATCCGTCAGGCGCTAGCAGAGTCGTAAGCACTAAACCGAACGTCGTATTCCGGGTTTCTTGCTGAGGCGGCGATAGGGCAAGAATGTTAGTCTAAGTAAATAATCGTGATCTTAGGCACTGAATGTCTTGCGAAAATACATACCCTTATAAGTAGATGGCCCAATCAAGGGTCTTTATCGGTAGATGGTTTTCAGGTGTATTTTTATAACACCTTGCGAGTTGATCTGTAATTGGTTCTAGTGCTTACA
>JAAHIA010000665.1 GCA_010671975.1 Leptolyngbya sp. SIO4C1
TATCCGGTGGTGATTTTGCCCGATGCGGACTTGGAGATGACGACTCGGATTGTGGCCGATAGCGCCTTTGGCTGTGCCGGGCAGCGCTGCTTGGCAGCGTCGGTGGCGATTACGGTAGGGGCGGCTCAAGCCGCCTTTACCGATGCGATCGCGCAGGCTGCCGCAGAGAGAATTGTGGGCAATGGTCTAGAGACCAACGTGCAGATGGGTGCTGTGATTAGCCCGCAGAGCCAGCGTCGGATTGAGCAGCTGATTCAGACCGGCTGTGATGAAGGCGCTCAGCTGCTAGTAGATGGCCGCAACCCTGACATACCGGGCGACGGTAGCTTTGTGCGGCCAACCCTGCTGCAGGCGATTCCGCCGCAGGGCGAAATCGCTACGACAGAAGTGTTTGGCCCGGTGCTAGGGCTGATGCACACCGAAACGCTAGAAGCCGCCATTGACTGGATTAATCAAAGTCGCTGGGGCAATATGGCCTGCTTGTTTACTAGCTCTGGGGCAGCAGCCCGCCAGTTTCGCTATGAGGTCGAAGCCGGCAACATCGGCATCAACATTGGCGTCGCCGCGCCGATGGCCTTTTTCCCCTTCAGCGGTTGGAAAGAGAGCTTCTATGGCGACCTACATGGACAGAGCCGCCATGCGGTTGAATTTTTTACTCAGACAAAAGTCGTAGTCGAGCGCTGGCCGAAAACCTGGTCGCGGCAGTTTTGAAGCTACTTGCTCAGCTTTGAAGCTACTCGCTCAGCTGCTGATAGTGTGCTCCTGCTAACATCTTATCGATTTCGCCGAGCGGGTAAAAACATGGTCTGTAGGATAGCCTCTCGCACTTCGCGGCTAGCATAGCAGTCGCTGTGAATGCACTCAAACAGCAACCGGTTTGCCTCGTAATACTGTTTCAGGCAAGCCAGCTCCGCCTCAGAAAACTGCCAGTTATGACCAATATTGCGATACCGTATCATCAACTGCCGTAGCTGTGCAATCCAATCTTGCCCTTGCAGCTGCCACCAGCCGTTCAGACCAGATTCCTGCCTAGGCAGCTGACTGTACAGCTGATTCAACGCTTGCTGGAACGGTGAGTCAGACAGCAGTGATAGACAGCTTTGAATGGCACTATCTACTGTCTCATAGTTAACTTGCAGCTTGGCTAAGCTAGCTTTGAAGCCTCGAATAGACAAAACAGCCTGAGTCAGCTCAAGATTATAGGCAAGGTTAATAGCCGCACCGAGCGCGGCGCTGAGGCTGGCGTCAATCAAAATATCAGTCTTTTCTGTAGAGCTGATCGCCTCATCACCGATTGATAGCACAGACAGATGAAAGTAGAAGCCTCTGATTCGCGAGATTTCTAGAGGAGATCGAGAAGAGCTGACTGATAGCGCTTTTTGGCAGCCCCAAGTTAGAAACTTTTGAAACTTGACATTTTCTGCCAACAGACTGTCAATCTGAGACTTCATCAGTTTTAGCAGGTAGTCTGTATTTTGCAGCATGCCAACCACCAGCAGAAAAACTTCTCGCCAGCGCTTTTCAGTGATGTTAGTGACTAGACTAGTCAGCGCCGCTTTGCGAACAGTCGGATCAAAGCTGGTAGCAATTTTGCGACTGGCAAAAAATTCGTGAAAGGTTAGATGTGAGAACGAATAGATGCCTTTAGCCCGCTCCACAATCAGTCCGTGTTGGGATTCGATTGACTTAAGGATAGCCTGACAGTCAGGCTCTAGATCTGCAGCGTTGACGAGGCTGTCAGGTAAGTTGCGGATGTAGCGTCTGATTTCATTTTCGACATATTGTCGCTTAAAGAAGTAGTCGCTGCGCTCAAAGGTGGCGAAGGCAATATTGCTAAGTAAATCTTCTTTGCGCTGACGAGACATCTTTTGATAAGCCTGTGCTCGTTCAATATTGCGACTTGCGTCCCATTTCTTCAGCAGCACGTCTAGCCCTTCTTGATAGAGCTCTGAGCGATTGATAGGAAAATCGCCGGATTCTTCAAACACGAGGCAAAGCAACGTCAACGCTGC
>JAAHIA010000666.1 GCA_010671975.1 Leptolyngbya sp. SIO4C1
TATCTGCTGGAGGACCTCGCCAAGATCCCCGCCGAGTGCGAGTACGCCAGCGAGTTTCGCTATCGCATGTGGGCGTGATTGCGAAAACCGTGACGCCAGGGTCACCGGTCACAATTGAGCTCGCCGACCCGAAAACCAAAGAAACGGTGGACGTGCTGGAGGTCGATGCCTGTCTAGTGGCAACCGGGCGCATTCCAGCGACTAAGAATGTCGGCTTGGACTCGCTGGCGATTGAAACCGATCGACGCGGCTTCATTCCTGTAGACGATCGGCTAGCGGTGCTGCGCGACGGAGAGCCGGTGCCTCACCTTTGGGCGATTGGCGATGCCACCGGTAAGATGATGCTGGCGCATGCTGCTTCGGCCCAGGGGATTGTCGCAGTCGAAAATATCTGCCATCGCGATCGTACTGTAGACTATCGCAGTATTCCAGCGGCGGCCTTTACTCACCCAGAAATTAGCTTTGTGGGACTGACGGAGCCGGCGGCCAAAGAGCTCGCTAGCAGCGGCGAGTTTGAAATTGGCATCGTGCGCAGCTACTTTAAAGCCAATTCCAAAGCGCTAGCAGAAGGCGAATCAGACGGCCTGGCCAAGGTAATTTATCGCAAAGATACGGGCGAAATTTTAGGCGTTCATATTATTGGCATTCACGCTTCAGATTTGGTCCAAGAAGCGGCCAATGCGATCGCCCAGGGCCACACTGTCAGCGATTTGTCCTTCTTAGTGCACACCCACCCAACGCTGTCAGAAGTCCTAGATGAAGCCTTTAAGCGGGCTGTGGTGACCGCTTAGACAGCCTATAGCGAGGAAATATGGTAGAAATTCGACGACTGCAGCCCAACCGGGCTGTCTCGGTGAGTCACCTGCAGTATCAGGTTCGGCTGCCTGAGGGTGAGCCGCGCAATATCTTAGAAAAGATTGTCTGGCACAAAGAAATCGAAGTCGGCCGCCGGCGAGAAAAGCAGTCGCTCAGCGATCTGCAGCGTCAGGTCTTGGAGGTGGCGCCAGCGCTCGACTTTGTGGGGGCGCTGCGGCAGGGCAAAACGCGGCCAGCCGTGATTGCCGAGGTCAAAAAGGCGTCTCCTAGCAAGGGCGTCATTCGCGCTGATTTTGACCCGGTGGCGATTGCCGCCGCTTACGAGGCCGGCGGCGCTAGCTGCCTGTCGGTGCTGACCGATGCCGAGTTTTTTCAAGGTAGCTTTGACTACCTCCGGCAGATTCGGCAGCAGGTA
Source organism: Leptolyngbya sp. SIO4C1 (assembly GCA_010671975.1). Classification (GTDB taxonomy): domain Bacteria; phylum Cyanobacteriota; class Cyanobacteriia; order Phormidesmidales; family Phormidesmidaceae; genus SIO4C1. The sequence continues at coordinate 1,232 of JAAHIA010000666.1, forward strand.
CGTATTCCGCTGCTGTGCAAAGAGTTTATTCTCTACCCCTATCAGATCTATCTGGCGCGGGTCAGCGGAGCGGATGCGATTCTGCTCATTGCCGCTATCCTATCGGACGAAGACCTGCGCTACTTTGTCAAAATTGCTAAAGCGCTCGGCATGGCTGCTCTGGTCGAAGTGCACAGTCAAGCAGAGCTCACGCGCGTACTGCAGCTAGAGTCGGTACAGCTAATTGGCATCAACAACCGCAACCTAGAAGATTTTTCGGTTGCGCTAGCCACCACCGAGCAGCTGGTAAACTCACATCGCCAGGTGCTGCAGGCGCGTCAGGCACTCGTGGTCAGCGAGTCGGGCATTCACAGCCCAAGCGATGTGCAGCAGGTGGCTACAGCGGGAGCTCAGGCCATTCTAGTGGGTGAATCGCTGATGCGGCAGCCCGATCCGGGCGCTGCGATCGCGTCTTTGGTTCAGCCAACTTCTTCATGAAAAGGCGCGGCCGCCTCAGTAGAATAAATCAGGTAGTTCTGTGCTGTCGGGTTAGAAGGCTGCCGCCGATTGTTTACATCGCCCTTTATTAATGTTCTCTATGGATCAGCCGATGGATCAGCCGATTCCCCTACCGTCGCACATTCACTACGAGCTATTGCTGCGCCTGCTAGAGCGCAAAACTGCGCTGGCTGCCCACGAGCGGTCTCCTCAAAAAGAGCAGGTGCACGAGCTGATCATTACCTTGCGCAAAGCCCTCTCACAGCAAAAGCAGCTTGAAGATGTCTGTA
>JAAHIA010000667.1 GCA_010671975.1 Leptolyngbya sp. SIO4C1
TGATTTCGAGCGGTCGCCTGCTGCCGGCGATAGCTGTCGGCCCTGATCTCGAAAATGACGGCATGATGAACCAGTCGGTCAACGGCAGCAACGGTCATCATCGAGTCGGGAAAGATGCTGTTCCATTGGCTGAAGGGCTGATTGGCCGTAATCAGCAAGCTCTTGCGTTCATATCGGTGAGCAATCAACTCAAATAGGACCGAGGTTTCAGCTTCAGACTTTTGCACATAGCCCAAGTCGTCGAGGATGAGCAGGTCAAAGCGGTCGAGTTTTTTGAGCCTGGACTGTAAGAAGAGTTGTTGCTTGTCCTGCTGCAAAAGTTGAACCAGGGCCAGTGCATTGAAGAACTTGACGCGCCGCCCGGCTTCTAGCATAGCTTGGGCCAACCCAATCGCCAAATGCGTTTTCCCGACCCCGGATGCGCCGAAAAGCAGACAGTTGGTAGCGTTATCGAGCCAGCTATCATCATCGGCCAGTTGCATCAGCGGGGCCGGATTGAAGCTTTGGCAGTGGTCAAACTCAAAGCTGGTCAAACTTTTTACGGCGGGAAGCTGCGCTTCTTTTTTGGTGCGCTTTAGCCGCATCTGGTCTCTTCTGTCGGCCTCTTGTTGACACAAGCTGAGTAAGAATTGTGCATAGGACCATTGCTGCTGCAAAGCTTGGCTCTCGGTAGCTTCCCAGTGGGTGAGCATGCTGGTGAGCTTGAGCTGTTTGAGCAGACAACTCAACTGTTGATAGGGACTGGCGTTGGGCGTTTGTGTCATTGCCTTCGGGGGGCCGAGTGTCGTTGCTGCTGCCGTTGTGGCTATCGTCTGAACATCTGAGGAGTTGGTCATAGCTATTGAGGACATGTTGTTGGGTCTCTATCGGCGGCAAGGTGTTCACCGCGCTGGGCATAAACTGTTGCTGTAAGCGGCTTAGCGTCAGTTGCTTCTTTTCCAAGGCGTCGCTCAGGTAGTCGGCCACGGCTTGCTCTTTGTCATAGGTGGCCGCAATGTAGAGGGCCTCGACCATAAGTTTGGCGGCTTGGTCACGCTCAAACTGGACTTTCATCTCCTGCCACAGCTGACGAAACTCAGCCGTTGGCAAAAGGTCATTTTGCCATTTGCAAAACAGAAATGCTCTGGGCTTTTTCCTGAGTCCGCCTATCAGGTGGCGATAGTCGATGCAGCGCCCCCGCCGTCGGCCTTTGCCGCTCACCCGCAGGCGCGCCTGTTCAAACACGGGCTGACGGGCAAAATAGCCGACCAGGCGGTCGTGGTAGAGATGAATCTCTAGCTGCTGACCAATCAGGCGTGAGGGCACGCTATAGAGGATGCAGCGTACATCGATAGTGCTGTGGCAGCTAACTTTAGCACTCAGGATTTCGTAGTCGGCTACCCGCCGTTGGGGCAGCGCCTGTAGCACCGCTTTTTCCGCTTCATACTTAGCCTCGCACTGTCGATTGAGTCCGGCCGCTGCCTGGTCTATCACCGCTTGGTAGTCGGCTATGCTCTCAAAGTCGCTGCTGCCGCGCAGATAGACTAACTGTTTGATGCGGTTCTTCAGATGGCCGTGCGGACTTTCCACCGACCCGTTCTCGTTGGCTTTACCTTTATTGTTGCGCGTCGGCACCATCCGATAGTGCTCGCACAGGTCCTCGTAGAACTGCGTCAGCTCACTCGTGCGGTGACCGCCTGAATTGCGGTAGGCCGCGCTCAGGCTATCGGTGCGATGTTCTTGCGGCGCACCGCCGCTGGCTGCCAAGGCGTTCTGTAGCCCTTCTGAGAGCGCAATGAAGCTTTCCCCACCCTGGATAATCTGCGCATACTGCCAGCCGCTGTAGGCAAGGCGGTAGTGGTAGATCAAGTGCTCGAACGGCGCTCCGTTGAGGGTGATCTCCATCCCCTTCAGCTTAGTAAAGTCCGACAGGCCCATCACGCCTGGCTCATGGCGCAGCATAAACATCACTTCTGGCTCTGGGCCATGCAGCGCTTTCCACTCCCGCACTCTTCG
>JAAHIA010000668.1 GCA_010671975.1 Leptolyngbya sp. SIO4C1
TTGTATTCAATTGCGCTGAAGCTGCTCGACCAGGCGCTGAAGTTCAACGTGCCAATTCCTGAGAGCAGCCGCAAAAACTTAATAAACTGGTTTACAGAAACCAAGACGCGCGTCTACGCCGACCAGCTCAAGCAGGAATTCTCGCTCGGCGTTAAATTCTTTGAGTTCTTTGCCGGCAAGCTGCAGAAAGAAGGCTCCTTTCGAGAAGAGATCAGGCAAACCTACGAGCGTCGCGTTTCCGATCTCTCGCAGCATATTGACCTGATTGCTGCCGCGATTCAGACCGCCACTCAGAAAGAAGTTTTGGTAATCATCGATGACTTAGATAAGCTCGATCTGCCCTTGGTGCGATCGATCTTTCAAGACAACATCAAGGCACTGTTCTCACCGCGCATTCGAGTCGTCTTCACGATTCCGATTGCAGTGGTGCGAGAGCCTCGGCTATTGGCGACATTAGAGTCTGAGAGCCGCACGATTATGCTGCCGGTGACCAAATTCTATGAAAGGGCAGACGCCCATCAGCCCGAGGCAGCGCCTATTAAGAACAATGTTGCCATGCTGCAAGAAATGCTCGACCGGCGCATCCCAGATGAGCTAATTGAGCCGGCGATTAAGCAACAGATTGTGCTACTCAGCGGCGGCGTGCTGCGCGAGCTGGTGCGGCTCGGGCAAGAATGCTGCCGAGAGTGCATGTTAGAGCTAGAGCTAGCGCCCGAGAATACCGAGATCAAAATCAATCAGGCCATTCTCACTGAAGCTGTTAAAACGCTACGCAATCAGTTTGCCCGTACGCTAGGCACCGATCTCTACGACCTGCTGGTAGAAACCCACAAAAAATTTACCCCACCCGATGCCAAGAGCGACGCATTTTTAGAACTCCTGCACGGCCTCTATGTGCTGGAATATGAGAATGACGACCTTTGGTATGACCTGCACCCCATGGTGAAAGATCTGCTCCAGCGCAAGCAGCTGATTTAAGGAGGCTTGCCCATGTCTCTCCCCGACCTCGACCGGCTCAATCAGCGCGAATTTCGCAAGCTGGTGCTGTCGATTAAGGCCAACGCCCGTCGGCTCGACCTGCTGCTTGCCATCTGCGACGATCGCAACCTGCAAGATCGGCTGATTACCGCTTACGAAGCTGAGCTCAACGCCCAGGGCATCATCCCCTTTCGCGCCAGGCTCGACCCCAAGCAGCCCAGCCTGCGCGCCACGCTAGAAGCGCTCGTTGCCCAGCAGCCAGCGCTGCAGGCCGGTGAGCCAGCCCTAGTGACGGTACTCAACGCCAACGAGCTGCTCGGCGTGCGCCTGACAGATGACGTCTCTGAGCAAGAGCGCTTTTTCTCCTCACTGCAGTGGACCAGAGAAGCACTGCGGCAGTTTGAGTTTCCCATCTTACTCTGGCTGACCGACAGCATCGCCACGCGACTCGCGCAGCAGGCCCTCGACTTTTGGAGCTGGCGCAGCGGCGTGTTTGAGTTTGTGACGCAGGTGACAGTACCGGTTGAGGGTAGGGCATTGCCGCAGCCGATGCCAGCGCCAGAACCTAGCGATGAAAGCGGCCAGTCGGTTGCAGACCTGCAGCGACAGATTGCTGAGCTAGAGCAGTCAGCGCCAGAGTCGCCGCTGCTGGTAACGCTGTATAACACGCTGGGCGAAGCTTATGAGCGTAGGTATGCCTATCAGCGAGCGTTAGAGCTGTATGAACAGGCATTAGCGCTGGCACGAGGGAAAAAAGATTTAGCAGGTCAGGCGAGATCTCGTAGAAATCTAGGTGATGCACTGCGATACTGCGGCAGACCGTTTCAATCGATCGACTTTTATCAAGAGGCACTAACACTTTATCAACAGATTGGCGATCGCAATGGCGAAGCCAATTCCTTAGAAAATTTGGGCATTGCGTACTTTTCACTAGGGCAGTATCAGCAGGCGATTGACTTCCACCAGCAGGCTTTAGAGATTGAGCGTGAGATTGGTGATCGCAATGGCGAAGCCAA
>JAAHIA010000669.1 GCA_010671975.1 Leptolyngbya sp. SIO4C1
TAAATTTCCTATCGGAGAAAGAGTCATTTACCAGGAATTTTTTTCGCTATGGATATGGGCAACCTGGCTGGGGCTTACTTTCTTTTAGCTTAAATGCAAAATTAGTTAATCCGTGGATTAGGCCTCAGAGTTCGGAGGATTTAGCAGAATATCAAGAGCTACGAGAAAGCTCACGATCTTTACAAAATGCTCTCAGTTATACATATAGTTCTAATACCAATGGCTCTATACTAACTTTACCGTCTTTGAATTATACTTCTCCCTGCTCAACAATAACTGAATATTTTACATGCAGGCAAAAGTATTTTGAGTTGTATATCAATCTTCTGAGGAAAAAGGATAAGCATAATCCTCATTCAGGGTTTGGTATAAAAGCCTTTGAGCAAAGTGAAAGAGCACGAACACGAAGCTTACAGATCTTGCACAATCTAAATGATGCTTCAGAGCTTTATGAAGAGCCCTCTTCGCAGCAAAAATGGTTATTAGAGCGCAAGATTCGTTTGAGTCAGCCTAAGGCCTTTCAAGAAATACAGAAAAAGTCAACTGATGATAACACTCTGCTGATTGAATATTTTCTAGGCGATGAAGCAAGTTATATGTGGGTTGTTTCTCCTGACGGTTCGCTGCAGACTTTTGAGTTACAAAGCCGATCTATCATTGAATCAAAGGCCATAGAATTCTATTCTCTACTGACTGAACCAATTGGTAGAGTGCAACCAGAAAAAACAGCAGAGGTTGGCAAAGAGTTGAGCAGTATGCTTTTAGGTCCAATAGAAGAGCAACTAAACCATCAGCGATTAGCAATAGTCGCTGATGGTTTTCTACAATATCTACCTTTCAGTGCCTTGCCAAATCCTGCTTCTAATGATGGTCAATCATTAGAGACTTTAGAAGGAGAATTTGCAAAGCGCTACAGCCCACTAATACTTGAGCATGAAGTAATTTCTTTACCATCTGCTTCGTCTCTAGTATCTCTAAGGGAAACTCGAATAAATCGGCCTATTTCTGAGCGTGAACTGACTCTCTTCTCTGATCCCGTTTTCAATCATAGAGATAAACGATTCCGGTCTCTGAAGTTAGGCAACGGAGATTTTGAGTTATTTCAGTTCGATCATTTAAGATCTGTTGATACTCTTTATGGGGCTTTGCCGAATACTATACATGAGCTATCTAAGGTTGATAATATTGAAATCCTTATACCTGCGCATCAGAGACAAGATTTTTCCGGATTTCAAGCAAGTCTAGATAATGCACTATCTCCTGATCTAGGTCGTTCACGAATCGTCCATTTCGCGTCTCATGGCATATTTAATACTTCTGCTCCCCAGCGCTCTGGAATGATTCTTTCTTCTTTCAACGAAGAGGGGGAACTACAACCTGGATTACTTTCACCCGCTTATGCCTTTGATAAGATGAATCTGTTGGCAACAGATCTTGTAGTTTTGAGCGGCTGTCGTACGGGTATTACTGGTAATTCTATTACGCGTGAGGGTATAACTGGATTTACAGGAGGATTAATGGCAGCAGGTGCTGATCGCGTAGTCGCAAGTCTTTGGAGTGTTGAAGACGAAGCTACTCGAGAATTGATGGGAAAGTTTTATACTAATCTCCTCGATAAAAATAGCCAAATGACTGCATCTGAGGCTCTTAGGGCAGCACAAATTGAAATGTGGAATGATCCCCAATGGCAAACTCCTTACAACTGGGCTGCTTTTATTCTTCAGGGTGAATGGGAGTAAAAATGCTTCAATGTTTTATTTCCACTACTTAGTTAGGGTTTACGTAGCAGCCCTACGCATAGTGTTATTTGTAATCTAAAATTCACTATATATAGCGTTCAGGCCCTTCGTTGGCGTAAGTCCTATTAGTTTAATCATGTCTCAAGATCGCGGCCCACGAGGGCTGGCACCAGTATGTCCAGCGGTCGTTCCGCGAGGCGCTGCCCACGTGGGCCGACGAGATGATCGCAGTGATGGCCGAGGGCTTCGTGGTCG
>JAAHIA010000067.1 GCA_010671975.1 Leptolyngbya sp. SIO4C1
CAGCAAAACGCGGAGATTGCTCAGCAATGCCCGTCTCTGACTGTTGCCCATATCCTCCACTTCTTCGATCAGAGGGTCTAAGTCTATGTCGGCAAAGTTGCGATCGCGCAGCTGCTGTGCCGTTTGGTCAGCCCATTGGCAGAAATCGCTGTCATATAGCGTAGTCGGCTCGCGTTTTATCGAGGTCATCTTAGGCCGCTTCATAGAGACGCTGCTTTAATTCTGCCAGAGCATTCAGGTAGTTGACTCTACCACCAAAGGTCCACAAAATCTCAACCGGCGTGCCCAGCTTGGTAAACGGTGCCACCTTGAGCACGTTGAGGTCTTCAATGTCTTCGATGCCTTCGTCAGCATACTTATCGAGCAGCGTTTCGATGACCTGCCGCGCCTGCTGACCGTACTGATTGAAATAGTCGCGCTTACGCACCCGGTTAACGCGCTCTCGGCGAGTCAGCGGCGGCTGGTCAAAGGCCACATGGCAGATCAGGTCAAACGGGTCATAGTCCTGACCGACTTCCTGCTCTAGCGCGTCTAGGCGCAGGCCCTGCTCTGCCAGCGCCTGTAAGACGGCCTGCTTCCTGTCGGCGCTGCGCCACTGGTGTAGAAACTCATCTAGCGAAGCATAGGCCTGCGTCACCGTCTGCCGGGTATAGTCGCGAATCGAAACAGTTACGGGCTGACCGTCTTTGCTGTAGTGCTGCTCACGCATGATCGCGACACCGACCTCAGCATCGGACACGACGTAGGTCTCTCGCCGAGCTGGCGGGCCGTCTTCCGCTACAGGCTCAGGCGGTGCTACCGGCTGATTTGGCCTGGGCTCATAAATTTGCACAGGGTCGCCGTCAAACTCAGGGTCAGCAAACAGCTCGGTAGCCTGCTTAAAGTCCATGATGGTGAAGAACTGCTTGCCGTAGCGCTCGTCGATCCGGGTGCCGCGACCGATAATCTGCTTGAACTTGGTCATCGACTGGATGCGCTGGTCGAGCACAATCAGCTTGCAGGTCTTGGCATCGACGCCGGTCGTCAGCAGCTCTGAGGTGGTGACGATGGTTGGGTAGGGGCTGCGCGGGTCGATAAAGTTATCGAGCTGCGCTTTGCCTTCGTCGTTATCGCCTGTGATCCGCATGACATAGCGCGGATTGTCATTGACTAAATCCTGGTTTTCATTCACCAGCGCCGATCGCATCCGCTCGGCATGGTCGATGTTTTCGCAAAAGACGATGGTTTTGGCGGTGCGATCGCCCGTCTCTTTCAGATAGTCTGAGACCAGCCGTGCCACCAGCTCCGTACGCGGCTCTAGCACCAGGCTGCGGTCAAAATCGCGCCGGTTAAATACCTGGTCAGGAATCTCTTTGCCATACTTATCGCGCTGCCCTGGCTTTGGCTGCCAGCCGTTCAGGTCCGTATCCAGGTCCACTCGGATGACCTTGTAGGGCGCGAGGAAGCCGTCTTCGATTCCCTGCCTGAGCGAGTAGGTGAAGATGGGTCCGCCAAAGTAGTCAATGTTGGAGACCTCTCGGGTCTCTTTTGGCGTGGCCGTCAGCCCAATCTGAGTGGCACCGTGAAAATAGTCTAGAATTTCTCGCCAGGCCGAATCTTCAGTAGCGCTGCCCCGGTGGCATTCATCGATCACAATCAGGTCGAAAAAGTCGGGCGAAAACTGCCGATAGATATTTTTTTCGGCTTCGCTGCCGGTCACCGCCTGATACAGCGACAGATAGATTTCGTAAGATTTATCGACCTGCCGCTTCTGGATCTTGGTCATCGCCGACCCAAAGGGCTTAAAGTCGTTGACGCGCGTTTGGTCGACCAGAATATTGCGGTCAGCTAGAAACAAAATGCGCTTTTTCGCGCCAGACTGCCACAGCCGCCAGATGATCTGAAAGGCGGTGAAGGTCTTGCCCGTTCCGGTCGCCATCACCAGCAAGAGGCGCGACTGCCCTTTGGCAATGGCTTCGATCGCACGGTTGATCGCCAGAATCTGATAGTAGCGAGGCTGCTTATTCGCAGGGCTCGGGTAGTAGTCTTGAGCGACAATCGATTCTATCGCCGGGGTAATGCCTTTCCAGGCGCAGTAGCGCTGCCAGAGCGCCGCTGGCCTTGGGAACTGATCGAGCGTTAGCTCGACTTCCCGCTGCTCGGCCATGCCGGTACGGTCGTGAAACAGAAAGCCGTCGCCGTTGGAGCTAAACGCAAAGGGAATATCTTGCAGCTCGGCCGTTGCGATCGCCTGCTGCATACCCGAACCCACGCTGTGCGTATTATCTTTGGCCTCAACCACCGCCAGCGGCAGCCCCGGCTTGTGGTAGAGCACGTAGTCGGCTCGCTTCTGCTTTCCTCTGCTGGTGAGCGTTCCTCTGACCAGCACCCGCCCCGCCGTCAGCGTTACCTCCTCTCGGATTTGCGCATTGATATCCCAGCCGCAGCGAACCAGGGCAGGGGTAATCAGCTTGGTGCAAATATCGCGTTCGCTGAGAGTAGTTTTATCGAATGGCTCAGGCATGGGGCAGGCAAAGCACTATAAAAGTTGCGTATATCTGCTATCTTTCCCCAAGGTTACAGCGAACAGATCCGGGCGTTTTGCTGAGCAACCCCTACGCTACCAAACCCACCACGGCCAAAATTTTATGCCAATGCTTCCCCAGCCAGCCAGCCGCCTGCTCTACATGTGGGCGCAGCTGGTCGATCGCCTCAGCGAAGCCGTTAGCCTTTTCGGCATAGTTCAGCGCCCGGTCCAACGCCTGCCCCACTTCATCCTTGTCCGGCTCAGGTTTCTCTAGCTCTGCCTCGGCATCTTCGAGCGCGTTGTTGATTTTGCGCTGGTCGGGGCTCTCTAGCTGCGTCAAAATCTCCCGCAGCGCCGCCAGCTCGGCTAATATATCGACCCGCTCGGGCTCAGGCAGGGCCGCCTGCTGCATCTGCACCGAAGCCGTATTCTGGTCGCCCGTCTGGATAACGCTGCCCGTGACGCTGCCGCCGACGCTGACCGATCGATCGCCCGTACTTGCCATGACGTCCTCACTGAGCTGCAAAATCAACCTTTTTCAAAGTTTAAGCGCGATTTTCGCCAGGCGGGAAGGCACCCTTTTGAGTTCTTAACGTTGGGCGCTCGAGCCGTGTGGGCAATTAGCAAGTCTTGACGTCAAACTTCTTTGCCTTCTTCCTGAATGATCTGATTTAGCGCTGCAGACTGGCAACGTTCAGGATCGACCAGATCGACTTTGATTTCTGGTGATAGGTCATTAAGCCTTACCACAGCTTCATAGAAACGCTCTGGTGCAATGCCCCACGCAGCTAGGTCAATGTCTGACCAGCGGGTGAAGGCTTCTTTCTGCGTTAGAGAGCCAAACAAGACGATGCGTTTCGCGCCAAACTCCTTGCGCAGCGTTAATACCAATGCTGATAGCCTAGCTCGTGCACGCTTCCAGCGCTCCGTGCTTAGAACATTGGCTAAGTTCCGAGTGGGATCGAACTGCTGTCGTTCTTCAGCAGTCAGCTGACGAATTGTTCTAGCCATCAGGACCTTCAAAGCTGATATAGCAGCGTTTGCATCATAAATTATAGGCTGTCTCATCAGCCGTTTCAGCTTAAAATCGTGATTGCCAGCATCGTCGCCACACCATACCTGTTCTAGAGAATTTTTCCAGCAAACTCTAGCTTATCTTGCGCCTCCGCTAGCCGCGAATGCGCTGCCCCGGCTTGATCTGCTCAGACGGGTACAGGATCACTGGCTCGCCGTTGCTCAGGCCCTGTTCGACAACCGCTTCTGCGTCACTGCGCGGACCCAGCCCCACCTGCCGCCGCTGGGCCTGACCGTTCTCAGCCACAAAGACGCACCAGGCTTCGTCTTCGCAGCGAAACAGCGCGCTCAGCGGCACTTTCAGCACATCGTCATCGGCCCAGGTGACAATCTGGGCTTCGACCCGGTAGCCGTCGCCCAGCGTCTGGGGCGGCTCAACCAGGTCGGCAATCACGTTGACGCGCTGTTCTTCGACGCCGAGGGCCGAGACTTCGGTAAAGGCGGCGGGCTCCACGTAGCGCACCTGTGCCCGCAGCGGCTGCGCCCCGCCCCAGTGCTCAATCTCGATGGGCGCACCGGGCGTCACCCGGACGGCATCGGCTGAGAGAATATCGATTACCAGCTCCAGCTGGGCGGCATCGCCCACCTCCAGCAGCGGGTCGCCGGCCTGGACGTAGCGATCGCTCTTTTGCAGCACGCGCAGTACGCTGCCGGCAGCGGGCGCAGAGACGGTGGTGCGCTGGGCTTCGTCGGTGAGGCGGGTGAGGGCGGCCTCGGCGCTGGCGATCTGGGCGCGGTAGACTTCTAGCAGGTAGTCGGGGTCTTGCTGCTCGGCCTGTAAGACGGCCAGGGCGTTGCGGGCGGCGGTGACGCTGGCGGTCTCGGCCTCGACCTGACGGCGAGCGGCTTCGACAGCGCGCTGCTGCTGAGTGGCGGCGAGTTCGGCGGCTTCTCGCGCCTGGCGCGACTGAGCACCGGCGGCCTCGAGCGATCGCATCCGATCTCTGTCGCGAATCGCCTGAGCCAGAACCGCCTGCGCGTCCTGGTAGCGGGCTTCGGCCTGGCGCTGGCTAGCCACGGCGGCGCTGATATTGGCCTGGGCCTGCGCGATCGCGGCGGCTTTGGGGCGCTGCGTCTCGACCCCGGCCAGCTGGGCTTGCAGCTCGCTCAGACGGGCCTGGGCGGCGTCTACCTCGGTGTCTAGCGGCAGCGAGTCGATCTGGGCGACGACCGCATCGGCCTGCACGGCATCGCCCGGCTCGAGCACAATTCGGGCCAGGCGACCGGCGACCGGGGCGGCAATGACGTAGCGATCGCGCACCCGCGTTTTGCCTTCGGCTGCGATCGTCACCTGCAGCGGGCCGGTGCGAACCTGCCCCAGCTCGACTGGGACCGGCGCGGGCCGTAGAACGACTGCCAGCAGGACGGCAATACCCAACCCGGCCAGCCAGTAGGGTAGGCGACGCGGCAGGCGCTTTCGCCAGGGTATCGGCGGTGACTTTTGGGCTGCAGACAGCTCTGGTTGCTGCCAGCGATCGCGCCCGGACTGAGACGACAGAGAGTTAGAGTCTAAAGGTTTAGGCTGCATCAGGATAGCCCTCACTCGCGGGTTTTGAGCACGGCAATCAGGTCCAAACGGCTGAGCTGACGACGAATCAGCCCGCCAGAGCCCAGCGCTGCCAGCGTAATCACGATCGCGGCATAGGCATAGCTGGCCGGCGTCACCACCAGCGGAAACCGAAACAGCTCGCTGTCGTAGGCGTGGCTCATCAGCGCCGCCAGGCCAAACCCCAGCATCCAGCCCAGCGGCAGCGCCAGCGCCGTGACCACGGCCTGTTCGCCCAGCAGGATGACGGCGATTTCGGCCTGGCTGAAGCCGATGATCCGCAGCGTCGCCAGCTCGCGGCTGCGCTCTGAGAGGGCGATCCGGGCGACGTTGTAGACCACGCCAAAGGCGATCACCCCGGCAAAAATCACCAGCACTGTCGTAAAAGCGGCAAAGCTACCGGCAACCGTCTTCTCAAATTCTAGAATCAGCTGCTCGCGCAGGGCGACGCTGGCCACCGCTGGCGTCTGCTTCAGCTGGGCGTAGAGCCGGTCGAGCTGGGCGGCATCGACGGCCAGGTAGGCCCCCGAGACGGTGCGGCCTTCGCCCATCAGCCGGTTTAGCGCCTGGATATCCATGTAGGCCCCCAGGCCGATCAGCTCGTCGACCAGCCCCACGACGGGCACCTGGCGCACCGGCCGCTCGCCCTCGAGCACCTCGACCGTGAGCCGGTCGCCCAGGCCGACGCCGAGGTTTCGGGCCAGCTTGGTCGTCAGCACCAGCCCCGTCTCGGGCAGCGGCACGGGTCGCAGGTCCTGGTCCAAGAGCCGCCGCAGCTCGCCGTCTGGCATCAGGCCAGTGATGCCGCTGAGGTCGCTCTGATGCTGAAAGCGCAGCCGTGCTGGCACCGAGCGAAAGGGCTCACTGCGCAGCACGCCGGGCAGCTGGCTCAGCGCGTAGCGGGCCTGGCCAGAGCGGGGCTGGTTGAAGACTAGGGTGACATCTTCGCGCTGCAGCTGCCGAAACTGCAGGTCGACGATCTGGGTCATGGCGTCTTCAAAATAGCGGCCAATCACCAGGATGGCCACGGCTGCGGCAATCCCTAGGATCGCCAGCCCGGCCTGCCAGGGTCGCCGCTCCAGGTTTCGCAGAATGATCTGCACGACCGGCGAAAGCCGCCGCTGCAGGCCCAGCCGCTCTAGCAGCGTCGGCCGATACAGGGCAGGCGGTTCGGGCCGCATCGCCTCCGCCGGGGGCAGCACCACCGCCTGCCGGACGGCGCCGAGCGTACCGAAGATAGCCGCACCGCAGCTGAGCGCGATCGCACCCAAGACCAGCCGCGCCTCCACCCGGTATTGCAAAATCGGAAAGTGATAAAACTGCGTGTAGACCTGCGTTATCAGCCGCCCCAGCCAGACGCCCAGCGCCGTCCCCAGCGCCGCCCCTGCCAGCGTGATCAGCAGCACCAGCTGCAGGTAGTGCCGCCCGACGGTGAGGTTGTCGTAGCCAAACGCCTTCAGCACCGCGATCTGTTCTCGCTGAGTGCTGACCAGCCGCGCTAGTACCAGGTTTAGCAAAAAGGCAGCTATCCCGAGAAAGACGGCCGGCACCATCACCGCCGAAGCGGCTAGACTCTCGATCTCGCTGTTCAGGAACTGGTGTGAGACCTGGCGATCGCGACCGTAGGCCCCCAGTCCGCCGTAGGGCTCCAGCAGCCGGTCCAGGTGGAAGGTCACCGCCGCTGGGTTCGCCCCAGACTGCAGCGACAGCGCCACATCGTTGAAGGCCCCCTTCAGGTCGAAGGCCGTACTCAGCGCTTCTGCATTCATCCAGAGGATGCCAAAGCGCCGGTTGTCGGGGAACAGCTCGCTGCCGCGAATCTCGTAGACATATTCGGGCGACAGGGCAATCCCAACAATCTGCAGCCGCTGCCAGCGCTCGTTGATCACTGCGCCCAGGCGGTCGCCCACGCTCAGACCGTTGGCGTTAGCAAAGGCTTCGCTCACCAGCACCTGGTCGCGTCGCCCCGGCTCTAGGTAGCGCCCCTGGCGAATGAACAGGTCGTTGAGCATCGGCTGCTGCCGCTCGGGGATACCAATCAGCCGTCCGGTCGCCGGTTCTGCCAGACCCGGCACGTCTAAGTTCACATCGAACACCGCCCGCGTCTGCACCTGCTGCACGCCCGGAATCTCGGCTAAACGAGCCGCGAGCGAACTCGGCGCGCGCTTGAGCTGTACAAACACCTCGGCAAAGCGGTAGCGGCTGTAGTAGGTCTGCTGCGACAGCTGTAGCGAATCGTAGGCGCTCATCATCGTCACCAGCGCCGCAATCCCGCAGGCGACGATCAGCGCGATCGCAATTGCCTGCCCCCGCAGGTGGCGCAGGTCGCGCAGCAGCTTCTGGTCTAGCGCCGCCATTACCAGGCCAGCGCTGCCGGTGACAGCTTTTGCGGGTTGTGCTCTACAGCCGTAATCTCGCCGCTGCGCATCGTGATCACTCGGTCGGCCATCCCCGCGATCGCGGCGTTGTGCGTGATCACTGCCGTCGTCGTACCCAGCTCTCGATTCACCTCGGCCAGCGTCTCTAGCACCTGCCTGCCGGTTTGAAAATCGAGCGCCCCGGTCGGCTCGTCGCAGAGCAGCACCTGCGGTCGCTTGGCAATGGCGCGGGCAATCGCCACCCGCTGCTGCTCACCGCCCGAGAGCTGCGCCGGAAAATGGTTTACCCGGTCGCCCAGATGCACCCGCTCTAGCGCCTCGCGCGGATGCATCGGCTGCGCGGCAATATCGGTCACCAGCGCCACGTTTTCTCGCGCCGTCAGGCTGGGGATGAGGTTATAGAACTGAAACACAAAGCCCACATGCCGTCGACGAAAGCGCGTCAGGGTGCGATCGCTCGCCGCCGTCAGGTCTTCCCCGCGAAACAACACCCGGCCGCTGGTGGGCACATCCAGCCCGCCCAGGATATTCAACAGCGTCGATTTACCGCTGCCCGACGGCCCCAGCAGCACCACAAACTCTCCTTCGGCCAGCGTCAGGTCCACCGACCGCAGCGCCCGCACCGTCACCTCGCCCATGACGTAGGTCTTCGTCACGCCGATCATTTGGAACAAACAGCCAGCGGCAACACCGGTAGTCTCTCTAGGCTGCAACATGTGAGGAATTTTGAATTTTGAGTTTTAAGTTTTGCAGGGCTTTGCCTTTCTCAAAGAGTATTTTGAGCTTTGAGTTTTGGAGCATTCATTCAAAACTAAGCACTCAAAACTCAAAACTAATCCAACATGACCGACCGGTCACATACTCATCCTACTCCGACTTCTCGGTCCCTGGCGTTAAGATTAATGTTTCCTAACCATCGAGACCGCGATAGAGTTCAGAGATTGCAAACGCTAGCCCAATACTTTTCAGTGCGACCCGATCGCCTGCTTCGTAAACAATCGTTTCCCAGGTATTTGCAGACGTACGGCAACGACATTCGACGCGCTGAGTTTCCTGAGAAATCAAAACGTACTCTTCTAAAGCGTTAAGTCTTTGATAGTCGTCAAATTTCTCGCCTACGTCGAAGGCTTGGGTGCTGGATGACAGGACTTCAGCAATGAGTTTAGGATACCGTTTGATATAGCGGTCATCGCGATCGCGAGGGTCGCAGGTGACGAAGGCGTCAGGATAGTAGTAGAACTCGTCTCGATAGTTGACTTTGACATTGCCGGAATAGAAACGGCAGCTAGATGGATCGCCGAGATGATTGTCGATCAACTTCAAAAAGTTAAACGTGATGCGGTCATGATTGTCGGTGCCACCTGCCATCGCATAGGCCAGACCGCGTCGATATTCATGGCGAATAGGGCTTTGGCGTTCGATGTCAAGATATTCTTCAGCGCTGATATAGTTCGGAATGGCAATCATGATTGCGGCCTGAGTGCGATGAGCCTTGAGCGCGATGAGCCTATTGTAGCGAGGGGGCAACAGCGCTTGCGATCGCACGGACTTTACCCACGGGCAATAGGTTCTAAACCCTTCTTCACCCGCGAATGACGGCGATGCTGCGATCGCTCGGCGTGCAGACCCATTCGACAGTCGTGCGCTCTGCCACGGGCGGCAGCTCCGGACGTCGATCGAAGATAATCAGCCACCCTGTCGTTAAACCTAGCCCGGCTAGGTATCGATCCAGCTGAGCCAGACCTGCTTTCATCGGGTCTGGCCGACCGGCGCGCCAAACCTTGAGCTCTATTGCCAGCGTCACTTCACCGTACTGCAGACACAAATCCATGCGGTCAGAGCCGATAGCATACTCTCGCGTCAGCGTTCCGCCACCGTTGACCACCCGATGCAAAAACGCCATCAGCACTAAGTGAGGGGCAATCTCGTGATACGCCGCGCTTTTTAGCAGCGGTTCGCCATGCTGTCGCCAAAAGTCTAAAAAAGCCTGCAGCAGCCGTTCTGAATCAAGCTTGCCGTCAACTGTGAGCCAGCTCGGGTAAATAGTGGGCAGGCTATCTTGCGGTCCGCTGGCCAGCATTCTCGGTAAAACTTCTCGATAGATAGGATTCGCAGGAACGATACCGCCCGCCGGATATCTCGCAATCAACCCTAAGTCAATGAGAAACTGCACATCGTCAGGGGGAATGTTACCCAGTTCCTGCCCGGCGAGCATGGGTTCAATCACCACCCGCACTCGGTCTTCGCGCAGCAGGCTGGCCAGGCTGTCTAGATGCGTATCCTGCCGCTGAATCAAAATCTCCTTAGCCTGCTCCACGTGAGCGTGTTCAATCGGCTGCTGCGGGTTGGGCACAATCGCCTCTACCAGCTGCCGGGCCAACGCATTTATCAGCCAGGGCTGCCCCTGAGTCAGTTCAAACGCGCGCTGCGTCGCCTCAGCCGTGAAGGGCTGACCGGTCTCAGCCGTATGCTGGTTATAAAGCTCGGTGACCTCTGCTGGTGTAAAGTTCGGCAGCGTCAGCGATTCGATCTTGATATTAAACGGGCTGGCCGTGTTCAACCGATTGCTGCCGCCGGCGGCCACTTTGTAATCGCGCACGTCGCGCACACCAATCAGCGCTAGCGCCTGCGGAAACCCCTGTGGACGGTTAGGAAAGCCCGAGCGCAGCTGCCTGAGCACCGAAATCAGACTGTCGCCTTGCAAGCTGTCAATCTCGTCAATCAATATAACCAGCGGTCGAGGAGACTGCTGCGCCCATTCGCTCAGCGCTCGACCGATGCGCTGACCGGCGGCAGCCTGAGGCCAGGGCGGCGGCTGCAGCTCAGGCGGCAGGCGAAATTTTGCCGCATCGCGCCAAGCGTCTAGCATCGCTGCTTCTGCAGCCCCTAGATCCTGCGGGAATGCCGCCCCCACCTCGGCGGATACCAGGATTGCCGTATATTGCCCGCTGGCTGTCAGCTGCTCGGCCAGCGCCAGCATTGCGGTTGTCTTACCCGTCTGTCGCGGCGCATGAATCACAAAGTAGCCCTGCTGGGCAATTAGTCGATCCAGCCGAGGCAGCCGCGCCAGCGGCGACAGCATGTAGTGAATATCGGCCTTACATGGCCCCGCCGTATTGAACCATCTGGGCATTAGCAAACCGTCGGTAGGCAATCTTCCCTATCTTAAGCGCTCACCCAGGCGCGAAGCCGTTTGCACAATGGTTTCGCACAGGGTTTATCTAATGGTCAATAGGCTTCGCTGAACGCGTCTCAAACCGCCTCCTAGAGCTTATAGCCGATTTGCCGCAGCAGCAGCCGACGATCGGCCACGTCCGCCGGCGTCTCGATGCCTTTCCGTCAATCACCCCGAGAATGCCGCGCCCCTGGCTGCTATGGGCAACCACGACCTGCACCGGATTGGCCGTAGCGCAGTAAATGCGACAGACTTCGGGGCATTGTTTGACGGCATTCAGCACGTTCACTGGAAACCCCTTTCTCATCAGAATGAGAAAACTGTGACCGGCGGCAATCGCTTCAGCGTTTTTGACGGCAGCAGTCTGCAGCGCTTCATCGTTGCCCGCCGCTCGAATCAGACAGGGACCCGAGGCTTCGCAAAACGCTAGCCCAAACTGGATTTTGGCAGACGCATTGACCATCACCTCGTAGAGGTCTTCTACCGTCTTGATGAAGTGACTCTGCCCTAAAATCACGTTACTCTCTGCGGGCAGCGTTAGATCAACCAGCTGTAGCTCCATAGCAGCATCCCTCAACCGACCGGTAAAACAAGAGCACTGATTGGCACTTCTTCATGCCCCGCCAAGACCAGCGGAAAATGGTGGGCATTGGGAGCGTGCATCACCTGGAGACCCAGGGTAGCCCGGTTAATCAGGTCGGCATAGGTCGGAATCACCCTGCCCTGGCTGTCTAAAACTGACTGGTTAAAGTTGAAGCCGTTGAGATTGAAGGCCATCGTCGCCACCCCTAGCGCGGCACACCAAATGCCAACCGTCGGCAGAGCCGCCATCATGAAGTGAAAGGCGCGATGATTTCGGCTGCCTAACCAGGGAATCAAGAGGCGGCCCAAGAAGCCATAGTGGCTAGCCAGGTAGTTGTAAGTCGGCTGAGCCTGACCAAATTTGTAGCCTAAGGCTTCAGACTCTGCCGCAGTGGTGGTTCGAATCAAGCTGGAGGTGACCAAAGACCCATGCAGCGCGGCTAGCAACGCACCGCCAAATACGCCTGTCACCCCTAGCATATGTAGCGGATGCATCAAAATATTGTGGTCGGCTTGAAAAGCCAGCATAAAGTGAAACGTTCCGGCGATTCCCAGCGGCAGACCCTCTGAAAAACTGCCCTGCCCAACCGGATAGACCAGCAGCACAGCCGTCGCTGCACTGACGGGAGCCGAAAACGCAATGGCTATCCACGGTCGTGCGCCGATACGATAGCTCATCTCCCACAGTCGACCCAAATAGCACCAAATGCCGATCAAAAAGTGAGCCACAATCAGCTGATAGGGTCCCCCGTTGTAGAGCCACTCTTCGATAGAGGCTGCTTCCCAAAGCGGATAAAAGTGCAGACCGATGGCTGCCGAAGTGGGCACAACAGCAGCAGAAATCATGTTGTTGCCAGAGAGTAAAGCACCGGCTACCGGCTCGCGGATACCCTCCATATCCACCGGAGGCGCGGTGATAAATGCGATCGCAAAGCAAGCCGTAGCAACCAGCAGAGTCGGAATCATCAGCACCCCAAACCAGCCAATATAAATCCGGTTTTGAGTGCTGGTGATCCAGCGACAAAATCGCTCCCACGGATTAGGCTGATACAGAAGAGTGCGGCCGTGATGAAGTGTTGTAGTCATGGTTATCTCCTGCCGACGAAGAAAAGACCTTTATATTTGAGTATAAAGAAAGACTATGAGGAATTTATGATGATCTAGAGTTATCCACCTAGCGCTCACAAAGCCCAGACATTCAAGATCATGGCTTTGACCACCTGACCTGCACCACCAAGGCTGATATGCTCTAGTCCGTGAATATTGAGCCGCTGATTGGTCAGCTCCACTAGGCCCAGTTCGTCCACTACCCCGGCGACCTGGATCGGCCGAGCCAGGCTCACAGACAGTCAAGTTTGTATGTAGAAATGCTAAAAAATGAGATGAAAAATAGAAAACCTTGGACAATTCAGAGACTTCAGATGTAATTTTTCTGTAGATTATTGTTTTCCCAGAATCTGCGCTGTGTGGAGCTATCCGCTTCAGCGTAGAAAAGTTCGCCGGAAATGCTTATGGATACTAGGCTTCCCAGAAATGACAGATCAGTATTCGGATCGTAGCATTCGTGTCGAAAGAAGTGCTTTAGGGAGCGCCGTCATTTCGGGCGATGGCAATACTGTTTTCGTCATCCACTCATCTTTGGAACTGCAGCACGAAGCTGATCGACTAAACAGTGCCCCTGTACCTGCAGAAATTGGATCAAATCCATATAAGGGTTTAGCTGCATTCAAGGAAAGCGATGCAGGTTACTATTTTGGACGCGAGAGCCAAGTAGACAAGCTATGGCAGAGATTTCGAGACCTATTTGAACAATCTGAACACATCAAATTACCTCATCGATTACTACCGATTCTGGGGCCTTCCGGTTGCGGCAAATCCTCTTTAGCGAGAGCTGGCCTAATTCCTGAACTTGCTCGACGACCTCTGTTAAGTCGGGAACAGATGCGCGTTGCCGTAATTTTGCCAGGTGCTCATCCCATCGAAGCCTTAGCGAGTGTTCTAGTTAGAATAACCACGCCAGATCAAATTCCTGTCGCTAAAACCCGTGAAATTTCTGAAGAACTCAGTCGAAAAAATTTAGATGGTGTCTACGACGGACTGCGCCGAGTAGTAGACCTATTGCCTCATATTGAAGAGTCGCCGTTAGTACTTTTAATAGATCAGTTTGAGCATGTTTACTCTCTCTGTAAAAAAGACGAAGAGCGTCAAATATTTATTGATAACTTATTAGAAGCAACCAGCGATCCTAATAGAAACTTTTCTGTTATTCTCACCTTGAGAAGTGACTTTTTAGCCGAAGCACAGGGACATCCTATACTCAACCAGCTCTTGTCGGACAGCTCTGTTCTGGTGCCAGCGATGAGCACAGAAGAATTAAAGCAGGCTATCGTTCAGCCTGCCAGGAAGGCTGGGTATAGATTTACTGACTCCATGGTTAACCTCTTAGTAGAGCAAACTAGAGGTCGAGAAGGAGCTCTACCTCTCTTGCAGTTTGCGCTAACCCAAATTTGGGAGGGACTCATTGAAGGAAAAGATCCTGCTCATACCTTAGAAGACATTGGTGGCGTCGGAGGTGCTCTGGCGCAGGAGGCCCAGAGGATATACGATAACTTCAGTGAATCTGAAAAGGCTATTGTACGGCGACTATTCTGCGGCCTAGTACAGTTTGGAGAAGGCGCAAGATACATTCGAAAGCCAACTCTTATAAATAGCATCCTTTCTAATTCTGATAATCCCGAAATATTTCAAAGAGTAATCAACAGACTTTCGAAACCCGAGACTCGTTTGATAACTGTTTCAGGCAGTGGTGAAAGGAAAAGCGCAGACGTTGTTCACGAGGCAATATTTGAACATTGGCAAGAACTAAATCGATGGTTGGACAAAAATAAGGATTTAATTCAGGAACAGCAAAATATAGAGTTTGCTGCATCTGAGTGGCGAAAATATCAGTCTAATGACTATTTACCAAGAGGAAAACAGCTCAAGAAAGCGAAGGGATTTCAAATAACCCAACATTCCGAATTTCCACTGTCAATTACTGCTGCTGAATATATAAAATTAGGTGCAAAACAGGAAAGAAGAAGAGCGGCATTAAACTTGAGCCTAGTTGCTAGTGCTGTTCTTGCAATGATTGGCTCCGCAGGATTTGCCATGATGCAAGGAAGACATCGAGAAGAGGAATCCAGAATACTTTCAGCCAGTTTACAGAGTCAGGCACAAGCTAAGCTGCTACCGGCAGCCTATCGGATTTTGCAAAAAGCTGAACGGTTGCAGAGCAGAGATCAGACCGATCAGGCTCTAGAATATTACAGAAAGCTAGCAGATTATTCTAGGAAAGCTATTGAGATATCTTCTATTGAAACTATCTGCGGATCAGATACGAGAGCATTTGAAGACATTTATTGTCGCGCGAATGATTCCTTATTACAGACATTAGAAAAAGAACGATTTGATAAATTGAAGCAGCAGCTTAAAAGAAATGAAATAGGAGAAATTGTTGGCGATCGACCGACTGAATTCGAAATGCTTTTCTCAACTGGGGCTTTGAGAACTACCTACGCATTGCTCTGGAGAGAATACGGAATTAAAGCAGATATTAATGACGATGGTGCGATATCCGAGCCAGAGGCTGAAAATATCTCATGTCATTTTTTGAAACGTCTCGAAGAAATTTGGAGGGAGCATACCGATGAAAGTTGTGGCTGGATCAATCGGACGCGAAACTGGACGTCTACAGACTCCGGCTGCGGCCAGTTAGAAGGGCAAACATTAATGCAAAGCATTCTGGCAGATATTGATGATTACAGTAGTTATGCAGTACTCCGAAAACTTAAAAGCTGCGAGTTAATCCCCGTCGACGTTGATAATCATTAAATATAAAAATGTTTAAGTCTAAGAAAGTTTTGTTTTTGCTAATCATTGGCTTGTTTGTCGCCATAAGTTTTTCCACCCTACCTCTCCAGGCGAAGCCTTTCCTCGGCAATATCTAGAGTTGACTGGCTTTGTTCTACTGAAACACGCTCGATTACC
>JAAHIA010000670.1 GCA_010671975.1 Leptolyngbya sp. SIO4C1
TCTATTGAATAAGCGAAATCCAACGGTTCCTTCGAGTTTAGCCAAGCGAGCGCTCGCACTTGCAGGCGAAAGCGACAGGTCATATGCTGCTGCGGTGACACCACCCAGTTCTGCAATTCTGATAAATAAGCGAAGCGATAGAATATCCATTTATCAAAAATATCCGAATTTTCATTTCGCTTCAAGCCTATTTATCTTTCCAATCCAAATTATTACCATGCTGTTATCGCTTCCACGAACTGAAAGGAGACAGCATCATGAAATCAATGCTTATAAAATCGTACGGCGAAGACGCGGAGTTTGAACCTATGGAAATTGAAAAACCCCAAGTCAAAGCGGGCCATGTCCTTGTGAAGATCGCGGCGACGAGTGTGAACACGGTCGATACGATGATTCGTAAGATGGGTAAGGAGTTGCCACTTTCACCCGATACGCCCGCGATTCTAGGCATGGACTTCGCCGGGACGGTCGAGGCCTTGGGCGAGGGCGTGTCAACTTATTCAATTGGTGACGAAGTTTACGGCTGTGCAGGTGGACTGGCAGACTTACCAGGCACGTTGGCTGACTACATATTGGCGGATGCCAACCTAATTGCCCATAAACCAAAAACCTTGTCGATGCGTGAAGCCGCTGCCTTGCCGCTAGTTGCTATCACTGCTTACGAAGGTCTAACTCGTGCGGGTATCAAGCAAGGCCAGAAAGTTCTCGTGCATGGAGGTTCTGGTGGCGTTGGTCATGTCGCTCTGCAACTAGCGAAACACTTTGGTGCCGACGTCTATTCCACGGGAGGGGGTGATAAACAGTTAGCCCTAATCGAACAACTGGGTGCAACCGGCATTAACTACAAGACAGAATCGGTTGAACAGTACGTTTCAAAACACACGAATGGCACCGGTTTTGATCTGGTGTTCGATTCTGTTGGTGGTGCAAATATGCTTAATTCCTTTGAAGCAGCAGCGCTTAATGGCCAAGTTGCATCAACTGTTTCGATGTGTGAGCTGGATTTGACGCTGGCTCACTTCAAGGGATTGTCGTTGCATGTCGTGTTTATGCTCATTCCGATGCTGCACAACTTCAAACGAGAACAACACGCGGAAATCCTTCGTAGCTTAGCTCAGATTGTCGAGTCAGGCGGATTAAGGCCAGTACTTGATGAAAAACAGTATTCACTTGAACAAGCCGGACAGGCGCATGCTCGTTTGGAAAGTCGACAGGCGATGGGCAAGATAGTCATTGAAAACTAGTGGTCGAAGCTGTCGACATAACTGAGTTTATGCCAATCAACCCAGGTGACAAAAGCAAATGTACTACTGAAAACCAAAACTCTGTTAGTTAGTACTTTTCTGAAGGCTCCGAAAATCGTGGCTTGAAACTCTTTCTTACAAAGAGTTTCAACCTATCGAACCTTTTCGTCAGGATCCAGGCCAGCCCCCTTGATGGCCCATCATGCCGCTGTCGATCAGGGCGCGCCGTTGAGCGCATCCGCCACTGCTTTAGGCAAAAACCTTCTCGCTGCTTTAGTAAAGAGCAAGAAGGTTTAATATCAAACTTTGAAAGTTGGTTACGAGCCCGGTAGAGACCCGCTAGCCCAACACAATCGACTGAGTCTGAACTACTTGGACTGATTGTCTAAGTGATCTAGGCGAGCGGCTTGAATATCTTCAACGCTCTTGCTCTGATTGTCTAAATGATCTAGACGCTGCTGTTGAATATTGTTACCAGCACCGCCTGAGACTTCTTTAAGTTCGTCGTCAGAAAGCTCTTGAGTGGTTTTTTTGGTTTGCTCTTCCATTGCTAATTGCCTCGTATAGAACACTGTACTAGTTTGGCCTAGCCGCTCTGCCAGAAGTTTCTGCTGATTGGCTAAGCCACTCTCTATTGACGCTGTTGGCCAACATTACAGGGTCATAGTAGCACTGTTTTTTTGAAGCGCAAGACTGTTCGCGTATCTCTTTATACCTATTAAGACAAAGTTAATATTCCGAGAAGAAAA
>JAAHIA010000671.1 GCA_010671975.1 Leptolyngbya sp. SIO4C1
GGGTGGATTTTCCTCCGCCCGTATTGCCAAATACAGCAACTTTTTTCATGGGTAGTTCCTCACAGAAAGAGACAAATTCACGGTTAGGCCTACAGGGATACACTCAATTCTGACTATGGTTGGCCGTTCATTTTGCATAAGTATTTGGATAGCGCCAATACTTAAAAGCCATTTTGCGATCGCCGAAGTTTGATAGCTTGGCTTTATCCGACTTATTTCTAAGAGGAGAAATTACCGTGATTAAAGGAAGCTGTTGTTGCGGAACCATTCAATTGATATTGATTAGCGCGCAGGCCTAACCGTGAATTTGTCTCTTTCTGTGAGGAACTACCCATGAAAAAAGTTGCTGTATTTGGCAATACGGGCGGAGGAAAATCCACCCTCAGCCAACGTTTAGCGGACATGACCGGGCTGCCCTGGGTACCGCTTGACTCTATACAATACCGGCCCGGTGGTGGCGAAGTCCCCCCTGCTGAGTTCAAAGCTGCCCATGATGCGCTGCTGCAGCAAGACCGCTGGGTTGTAGATGGCTTCGGTTCCCTAGATACCGTATGGGCACGACTGGCGGTGGCCGATACGCTGGTGTACCTTGATATGCCCATATGGCGACACTACTGGTGGGTGACGAAGCGATTCCTTCAAGGAAGTTGGGTGCCGCCTGCGGGTTGGCCGGAGCGGAGCCCGTTGTTAAAAGGGACGCTGAATTCCTACACTACGGTCTGGTTGTGCCATAGCAAACTGACGCCCAGATATCGGCAGTACGTGGAGCAAGCTGAGGCGACAAAACAGGTTTACCATCTGCGATCGCGCCAGGATATCGCTCAGTTCTACCAGACCATAGCCGCGCAAGCCAGGAGTTAAACCATGGCTCAATCAAATCAGTTTTGGGACAAGATTGCCGAGAAATACGCTAAGCAGCCCATCGCCGACGAGGCCGCTTATCAGAAAAAACTAGCGGTCACCCGCGACTACTTTCGTCCTGATATGGAAGTGCTGGAAATCGGCTGTGGTACAGGGTCGACGGCAATCCTCCATGCGCCCTATGTCAAGCATATCCGCGCCATTGACTTCTCTGGCAACATGATTGCCATTGCCCAGGGCAAAGCCGAGGCTGAGCACATCGATAACGTCACCTTCGAGCAAGCCACCATTGAAGACCTCGACATTCCGGATCAGAGCCTGGATGCGGTGCTGGGACTCAGCATTTTGCACCTGCTGAAAAATAAGGAGGTTGCGATTGCGCGGGTCTATCAAATGCTCAAACCGGGCGGCCTCTTTGTGACCAGTACCGTTTGTTTAGGCGATACCATGAGCTGGTTTAAGCTCATCGCGCCCATTGGACGATTCCTCGGATTTTTCCCCTTCGTCGCCGTCTTCACCACCCAAGCGCTAGAGGATAGCCTCACCCAGGCCGGCTTTGAGCTGGACTACCAATGGCAACCGAGCAAGGGCAAGGCGGTATTCATCGTGGCAAAAAAGCCTGCATAAACGACCATGAATTTGAAGCTAGATCACGTCTTTATATTGGTTGAGCCAGAAGCTAGGGTGGCCGATCGGCTGCTTGAACACGGCTTTCGAGAAGGGCCGAGAAACACTCATCCCGGTCAGGGCACTGCCAACCGTCGGTTTTACTTTGCCAATGGCATGCTGGAGTTTATCTGGGTGCAGGATGCCGATGAAGCAAGCAATGGGCCGGGTCGAAGCCTGCACTTTTCTGAGCGAGCTGAAGACCCCACCGCCTCGCCGTTCGGCATTATTGTTGTGCCCGGCAAAGACAATGCTAGTTCCGATAGCCCCTTCCCTGGCTGGCATTACCAACCTGCCTACTTTCCGCCACCCAAAGGCTTCCATGTGGGCGCAAATTCTCACAATATTGCTGAACCGCTCTGTTTCTATTTCCCGTTCCAAGATCCGGGAGTTCCCAAACCACAGCCTGACCGCATCGAGAGGCGATCAGCTTGCGAAGCCAGCTCTAACACCCCTTCAGTAT
>JAAHIA010000672.1 GCA_010671975.1 Leptolyngbya sp. SIO4C1
CGCTGCTTTAGTGCTTGCCAGCTTTTTAGGGGTGATTTTGGGAGAGGGCACTGCTCAGCTGCTGCCCGAGAAGCTGGTTAAAGGCATTGCTGCCATTGGCTTCGGGCTAATTGCCGTGCAGCTGCTGTGGCCGCGAAATGATTTGCCAGACGACTAGCGATCAAACTGCGCCACGACATCCTGATAGCACAGCCGTAGCAAGAAACCGGCAGCGGCTAGCTTCAGCACTTCAAGCCCCCAGTAGGCAGCGTGCATCCAGTTCATTGCAGTCGGTATGGCTGTCGTCTCTCCCAAAGAGATGCCTAGAGCGCTCATTTCAGGGGTCAGCAGATAGGTATAGAGCAGCGCAATGGCCAACAGACCCACGCCTATCATCATCGACCAGCGGCTACGGCTGCCGCTCACCAGCAAAGAGAACTCAGTTTGACGCTGACGCAGCACTAGCAGACCCGTTAGAATCAGCGCAGCACAGAGAACTTCAACTCGATTGAAGGCCCAAAACAGGCTGTAGCCGGCGCTGGCAAATCCCGGCTGCTCCATCATGCCGGACTCATACATCAGCGGCATGACTAGAAAGTCTAGCAGCGCGCTGCTGCTGAGCCAAAACAGGGTAACCGCAAGAACTGCGCTATCCCAGCTAAATTGTCTTAACGAAAGTTTAGAAATACTTGTCATGAGAGCGTTTTAGCGAATGCTTCTGCTCTCAACCTAGCGAATCTAGCCGTGTTTGAGCGTGAATATTCTTTGCGGAATGTTTAGGTCAGAGGCTCAGGCTTATAGATTCGCCACATCATGCGCCCCAGCATGAGCTGTCTTCCGCCATTTTAGGCGCTTAGGTCGAACCGCAACGCGAGCGGTGGTACAGCTCATCACCACCAGCCAATGCATCATATAGAGCATGCCGTAAACCATCTGCAGTAAGGCCATAGGCAAAGAGACCTTTTGAGTACGCCGAATGCCTAGCAGCATTCCCCAGCAGGAAATGCTGACGGCCAGCGTCGTCAGTGGGCCAAAAATCGGCAGCCGATGCTTGACTACAGCAATTAGCAAGTCAGGCAGCATTACCATCGGCAGCATGTATTGCAGCACCCAAAAAATGAAAAGATCGAGCGATTTCTGCAGCCCCAGTCGATTGCGGGCAATCAGCTTCCAATAGTCAAGGTAGCGCTGATACCCTCCCTCAGCCCAGCGGTTGCGCTGATGCCACAGGGCCAGGCCGTGCGTTACGCCTTCTTCGCCCACGGCTGGCTCAGAGACAAAGGCAATATCCCAGCTGTGCAAATGCAGCTGCAGCGTCAAATCCAGATCGTCAGTGATCGTTTCTTCATTCCAGCCGCCGCACTTCGCGATCGCAGCGCGCCGTACGAACTGACCGTTGCCGCGCAGCTCGCCAATGCCGCCTGTGGCAATTCGCTGCTGCTGATAGTAAGCATCTAGCGCCATTTCAGCCTGCTGGCCCCGCGTCCAAAAGTTGGTGTGAGCGTTGGCAATGGCTTTGCGCACCTGCACCGCCCCAATGCTCTCTTGCTGAAAAGCGGGCACCACTCGGCGCAGTAAGTCTGCGGGCACCTGCGCATCGGCGTCAAAGACCACTAAAATTTCACCCTGACTGCGCGGCCAGGCTAGATTCAAAGCGCCTGACTTGCCGCCGGTAGCTTCGGGGCCGCGATGAATCACCTGTAGCTGAACATGCTGCTGCGCCAGACTGTCCAAAATCTTGCCAGTGCGATCGCTGCTGTTGTCATTAATGATCCAAAAATCGTAGCGCTCGGTTGGATAGTCCAAAGCCAGCAGCGATTTCACTAAGTTGGCAATCACAGCTTCTTCATTTTTAGCGGCCACTAAGAGGGAGACAAACGGCCGGTCTGCGGCAGCTGAGCTCGCTTGAGCACGGCTTGTCGCTGTTCGGCTTGA
>JAAHIA010000673.1 GCA_010671975.1 Leptolyngbya sp. SIO4C1
CTATCACCCGAAAAAGGTATTGACACTCTACTGAGTGCTTGGGAAACGCTGCACACCCGTATTCCACTCAAAATTGTCGGGTGATAGACGCCCAACAAAAAGCGCAAACCCGCCTTTTCCTTGGCCTGATTCTGGAGCAGGGTGAAGAAAATTAGTTTTAAACTCGAATTTTTCTTTAGGTAGACCGCCTTCAATAAATTTATCCAAGGCAAACTGACTATAGGCAATAAAAATATCAACAGCCTTGGCCCAAGTGCCCATCAGATTGTGCATATTGACCATCGTAGCAACAGCGCCGCTGGCTACGCGACTGCCTCGGTAGCAACCATGAACAATACCAGGCCAGGGCATAGGCTTACCTAGACAGTCTTCACAGACGCGACCGTTACGAAAGAACAGGCCGTTGGGACAGAGCAAGCGATAGTTATGCAGCGTTTGAATCACTGGCACCTTGGCTTCCTTGGCAGCATAGTAAGCGGCTGGTGAAATCAGCGGAAACGTGTTGTGAAAGTGAGCAACATCTGGACGAAAATCTTGAATCAAGGACTTTATTTTTTGAAAAGCGCTATGATTCCACAAAGTTGAGGCTGCTAGGTCAATCGCATTCATCTCCTCTACCTCATCATTGCAGATGGTATAGCGATAAACTTCGTGACCATAGGAAGCTAGTAGGTCTGCTTCAGTCGCAAAGATAGTATCTTCACCGCCAAGCTGCTGATAGTGATTGTGAATCGTTAGGACACGCATGGTTTTGCTCTGGCATGAACAGATGAACGTAAGTTGGGAAGCGGTATAGCGCTAAATAGCTGGACGAGACTCCCTGACTGGCATAATTTCACCGCCTAATTTGTCGTATAAATCAGCAATTTGTTTTCCTTTGGCCTGCCAGTTAAATTGGGTTTGCACCTTATATTGACCAGCTGCGCCAAGTCGCTGTCGCAGTTCGGGATCGTCAGCAAGGCGCTGCATTGCCTTGGCCAGATCGCCAACAGCTTGTTCGGGTGTTTGAGCAGGTACTTTGATGCCAGTCTCATCATCTATTTGAACGCTAGGGCCTCCTAAATCGAGACAGAGAATTGGACGAGCTGCTGCCATGCCTTCTAAGCAGACCCAGCCGCCAGAGTCATGTAAGCTAGGGTGAACCAGCACGTGTGACTGACCCAGCCGCTCAAGGGTCTGGGAACGGGGTAGATTGCCCCAGAACTGAACCCGATCGCTGACGCCTAGCTGCTGAGCTAGCTGCTCAAAGCTCTCTCGCTCGACACCGTCACCTAGAATCCAATATTCAGCATTAGCTAGATTAGCCTGAGCAAAGGCACGAATACCCAAGTAAAATCCCTTCCAATGCAGCAGCCGGCCCATACTGATAAATCGAATTGTTTCTCCTTCTGGCGGAGGACACTGAGCTAGCTGTTCGATGTCGGTGGCGGGCAAGCTAGCCTCTGGCACAATTGCAACTCGCCCGGCTCCCATTTTGCGAACCTGGCGAGCAGTATCTTCAGTAGTCACCTGTGCGATCGCAGTTCGACGAGCCGTCAACCGGGCAAAGGGATCATACTCGCCTACCTTGTGTGCAGACCAGCGAAGAAACTCATAAACCTGGGCCCGCAGGCTAAAGTCGCGAAAAAATGGCTTTGGAGCCGCTTCAGCTCCACCCACGGTTCCCCAGATGAAAGGAACGGGCAGAAACGAAAGAAAACTAGGACTAGAGTAGCGGACAAACGTGACATGATGAGTCACATCAAACTCAATCTCGCGATGCAGGCGTCGCGCTACAAAGTAAGCCTGCATCTGCCATAGATAGTAATGCAGGACAAAAGCAATCGAGCCGAGTTTCCAAAATCCGCCGAAGATAGGTAGCGTGAAATAGACAAAATGCAGATTAGGATTCGGATTTTCCTTCAAAAAGGCATCGTTAGCTGGTTTCCCGTCATCAGGTCGGGTCAGTACCCAAACCTCAGATCC
>JAAHIA010000674.1 GCA_010671975.1 Leptolyngbya sp. SIO4C1
TCGGACAGGTCTATCTATAGTCAAAGAGAAAATCTTTGCTAGAGAGAAGCCCTCGCTATGAAACACGGGAATGAACAATATTTCATTAAAAACTCCGGCTGGATTACGGGTACCTTAATCCCTTTTGATATCCTAAAAGCTATTTTCAAAAAGTACTGCCCCTGGTATCTTAACCCTACGCCAGATCCGGTCTATTCAAAGCCCGATGTTCCTCCTGCGGTTCCCGAACGAGTCTTCTGTCGTCTCTTTGATGAGGGCGAGCAGCCAGATGCAGAGGGTCTCATTGAGCTGGGCCTAGCCATGGAGCAAGAAGCGGCTACAGTGATTGATTTTGATGTTCGCCCTGACATCGATGACAACGGTGATGACGGCGACTTTAATGACGACGGTAAAGTAGACGTAGCAGTCACCGATATCCGAGAAGAGATCAACCGCAGCGGCGATGCTAACATTCCGGCAGGCTATACCTATCTAGGACAGTTTATCGATCACGATATTACCCGCAGTGACTTCTCTCGCAGCGGCTTTGGCACCCCCACCGCTGATGGCACTGTCAATCCAGAAGATATCATCAACCGGCGAACACCGGCGCTAGATTTGGATTGCCTCTATGGCAACGGACCCGTCGAGCAGCCAGAGCTGTTTGAGGCAGACGGCGTGCATATGAGAGTAGGCACTAATAGCGCAACCCCAGATGGCGCGCCGGGCGGTCCTATTCCAGGCGATTTTCCCAACGACCTGCCGCGCACGCCAGATAAGAAAGCCGTGATTGGCGACAGCCGCAATGATGAAAACTTAGCCGTTGCGCAGACTCACCTGGCTTTTATCAAATTTCACAATAAGATCGTTGATAGGATTGCGGCCGAAACTGGCCTGAGCGGTTCAGCACTGTTTGATGCCGCCAGAAAAGAAGTGGTGCTGCACTACCAAAGCTTAATCCTACATGACTTTCTACCGCGTTTAGTGCAGGCTGACGTGCTTGCGGATGTGCTGCAGCACGGGCGACGATTCTACACAGATGAGTTCAAAGACTGCATGCCGATTGAGTTCTCAGTAGCGGCTTATCGCTTAGGGCACAGCATGGTGCGACCGGTCTATGAGTGGAATAAGGTCTTTAACTCTAACCCTAGCAACGTACCGGCAACGATGGAGCTGCTATTCGAGTTCTCTGAAGTCAGCGGTAGCCGAGCTGAGGGAGACGATCCGTTCTTCGGCAGCCCCAACGTGCCAGCCAACTGGATTATTGACTGGACACGCTTCTACGACTTTTCTAACGTAGATGGGGTCGAAACACATCCGCAGCTAAACTTTGCTCGTGAGATAGATTCTAAACTCTCGTTTGCGCTAAGAACGCTGCCCGAGTTTCAAAAGCGCAACCTGCCAGACGTGTTTATCTCACTAGCGACGCGCAACCTGCTGCGAGGACGCCTAGTGAAACTGCCCAGCGGTCAGGCTGTTGCCAAAGCAATGCAGCAGAAGGGGATCGAGGTGGAACCTATTCGGCCACGGCGGATTGCTCGCAGCCCGCATAAAAAGATTCTCAGAAAGTACAACTTCCAGAAAGAAACGCCGCTGTGGTACTACATTCTACGAGAAGCTAAAGTTGTTAACGACGGCAATCGGCTGGGACCAGTCGGCAGTCGGATTGTAGCAGAAGTGTTTGTGGGTCTGATCGAGCATAGCAAGATTTCTATTCTTAAGGAAGCCTCCGATCTGAAATACTCCATGCCAGAGCTGCTAGCTTTTGTCGGCGATCTCAACCCGCTTGGGCCAGATGTCTCTCGAGAGCCTGTAGCCGTATAGCATCAGCTGATCTTAGGGATTTGCTCGAAAATAAAATGCCCGCAGATTGAGTTTCGACTCCGCTCAATTCTCAGAACGGGCAGATAGTTAGTAGAGCGCGGTAACCTATCGCGCTCTGCTCGTTTGTAGTTTTCTGCAACTATTCTTGTTTT
>JAAHIA010000675.1 GCA_010671975.1 Leptolyngbya sp. SIO4C1
CCTCGCGTACCTACCCGGCCTACCAAATGTGTGGTCCTTTTTTCTCAAAGAAGACGCAGCCTCAGCCTTTTACTCTAAGCCGACTGTGTAGTACAGCATCAGCGGCTGCAGATCCAGCTGCTCCGGGGTGGCGGCTTCGGTCTCAAAGAAGGCCATCATGTCTTGCCAGCGCGGAGCCCCGCGCGCTGCGCCCGAGACGCCTGCTGCAATCAGCAGCCCGCAGCGCCCCTGACTTTTCGCTTGACCCGTCTGCCAGCGCTCTAGCGCCTGCGCATGCGTGGGGTTGTCCATCTCATATTCATGAAACAGATGCAGGTCGCCATTTTGAGTCTTGATCAGGCCTAGCTGAAACTCTTTTTGATTGAGCGGATCGCTGCCCGGATTGAAGCAGAGCGCCTCAACGCCGCCGAGCGATCGCAGCTGCTCAATCAGCGTCTTGGCCTTGGGTCGCGTGGTTTGAATAATCAGCATGGGCCAGGGGACCGGCTTGCTTTTTTTCTGAATTCCTTGTGCGGCAGGCGGCGCTGGCGAGAAAGGCTGATGATAGAGCTTGGGCGACTGCTGCAGATCGTCAATCATCTCAGCCGAGAGCTGCGTGAGCAAGATCA
Source organism: Leptolyngbya sp. SIO4C1 (assembly GCA_010671975.1). GTDB lineage: Bacteria > Cyanobacteriota > Cyanobacteriia > Phormidesmidales > Phormidesmidaceae > SIO4C1. The sequence goes on from JAAHIA010000675.1 coordinate 609, forward strand.
GCGAGCCATCTGGCACCAGGTCGTCGTGGATGGTTGATGCGGCTGCCGGTTCAGACACCATCGTTTCAGTTTCATCCATCAGCTCGGCGGTGATATCAGGCAGCGTGCTGACCTTTACGGCTACGGTTTTGGGCACGGCAGCCTTGACCGGATTTTGAATTCGAAACTGGCTTTCGATCGGGTCTAACATCAGCAGCTCTAGCTGATGACCATGCTTTTTCAAAAAGCGGTGCAGCGCTTCTAGCGCCACGATTAGCGTGGCAGCTTCCTCATCGGCAAGCTGCGTGCGCAGGCCCTCTAGCGGATGAATGCTGCCAAAGTCGCAGCGGATGCTGTCTGAGGCATCGGCTAGATCGAAATTGCTGTCTTCGGCTTCGTAGTTAATGAACAGGCAGTCTTGGCTCAAAAATGCCTGCTGAATTTCCTTATTTGACAGCTCGTGCTTCGACAAAATTGCCTGGCGAAACTGGCGCAAAGACTCTAGCTCACGGTAGAACAGCAGACCGTACTCGACATCGGCCATGCCCAGCACCGATACGTACAGCGTTTGAATATCCCACTGGTTGAGCTCAATCGCCAGGATTTCTTGCTCGCTCAGCAGATACCAGGGCTCGTCCTGCCAGATGTTTTTTGCCTTCTCGAGCAGATCGGCTTGATAGGCTGCAGGCAGCGAAGGTCGCTCGCTCGCGCCAGCCTGCAGCAGCGTGTCAAAGATTTCATCGATCAGCGGCAGCTCAGCCGCATAGTCTACTTCAATATCGAGATCTTGCAGCGCCCCGCGTAGGAAAAACTGCAGCTCTCGGTCTTTGACCACAATCTTACGGGGGCGAGCGGGCTCAACCGATCCCTGCGGATGCTCAATGGCCTGCAGCAGCGTGCGCACAACGGACTCGTGACCCGTCTCATCCGGCACCATGCTGAGCGCACGGACAATGCCCTGAGTGCCATCCACCCAGAGGATGCAGTCGCCCTGTAGGGAATCTTCGCCTAGCTCAGCTGACGTTAGCTCCGAAGACAGATGGCGACGGTCGCCTTCCCAAACGCTGATCAGCTTAGGCAGGCGATTGAGGCGACGACAGGTGAACGGGCTTAAATGTTGCATGGAGTCTGTCTGCTATAGGAACCTAAGCGTTTTCTTCCTCCATTGTGGAGAAGAATAGGAGGCTTGCATATCTGAGTATAAATTTGTTCAATCGCGGCGATCGCAAATCGGCGCTGCCTCAGCGATGAACCCAGAATCCCTTTCTGAGATTGAGTTGCTTGGGTCATACACACTCCGTCTTTAGCAACAGGCCGTCTGCTAGGCTGCCTTATGGCTTTAGTGTACCTCAGAGATTCTGGGTT
>JAAHIA010000676.1 GCA_010671975.1 Leptolyngbya sp. SIO4C1
TATCAACAGTATTCTTGCCCAAACCCATGCTCCCTTTGAGATCATTATCGTTGATGGTCAGTCTACGGATAACACAGCGACCATTGCCCAGTCATACCCCCAAGTTCGGTATATTTACCAGGAAACCCTGGGATTATCCCAGGCTCGGAACTTAGGACTACAGGCGGCTCAAGGGGAATTCGTTGCCTTTTTGGATAGTGACGACCGCTGGACACCCAATAAATTAGCTCTGCAAGTTCTAGCATTACAAAACACTCCTCAACTCCAATACGTTACAGCCCATCTCCAACTCATGGCCGATTCTGATACGTCTCTACGCCAGGGCTACCTGCCGGAGGTACTTCAGAAACCAAAGTGGGGTAGGACACCGGGGGTCCTGTTGGCCCGCCGTGCTTTGTTTGAGCAATTGGGAGGCTTTGCCACAGATTTAAGAATTGCTGGGGATTTAGAATGGTTTGCCCGAGCACAGCAGCAGCAGGTTCCCACCCAGGTGCTTCCAGAGGCGCTCCTTCACAAGCGCATCCGTGGGGATAGTCTTTCAGCCCAAAGTCAGGCCAATCGCAAAGAAGTGATGCAAGTCTTGCGCCGTTCCATTGCCCAACGCCGCCAAGGTACCAACCATCCTTTCGGCCATGCTTAAGCTTCTTCACGTGATTCCCCGGCTTTCTAATGCAGGGCCGACCCGTACGCTTCTAGTTGTAGTGCAGGCTTTGGCTGAAATGGGTCTTCCTATCCGACATCGTCTCCTGGTTCTGGACGGTGCCGTGCATCCCTTTGTGTCACTGCGGGTCAGGAAGGCAGGCATTACCTTACTCAAGCAGCTTGAGCCCACAGCTATTCGAGCTGAAATCGAGTCAGCTGATATTGTCCAGGTTCATTTCTGGAATCATCCAAAATTGTATGAATTTCTGCGAACGGACTGGCCTGCTATGCGGCTGCTGATATGGTTCAAGATTTTTGGTGCCCATGCTCCCCAAGTCATTACAACAGATTTGGTTAACTGCGCTGATGCTTGTCTCGTCTCTTCAGCGGGCAGCTTAGATTTGCCTTGCTTTCAAAGCCAGCACGCTCAAGACCATCATCCCGACCTGAAGAATTCTCATCGAAAGCGAAAAGTCAACTTAGCCCTGAGTCCAGCCAATCTGCAGCGTTTAGGGGAAATTGAGCCCCAGCCCCACGACTGCTTCAACGTAGGGTATATCGGCACGGCTAACTTTACCAAAGTACATCCAAGCTATGTGGAGATGAGCGCCGCGATTGACATCGACCCTGTCCGCTTCATTATCTGTGGGGGTAATGATCAGGATTTAGTGGCGGCCGTTCAGGATTTAGGGGTATGCGATCGCTTCGACTTTCGAGGGTATGTTGAGCACATTGAACAGGTTCTAGCAATTTTAGACGTCTTCGGCTATCCCCTCTGTGCCGATACCTACGCCACCTCAGAACAAGCCCTCCAGGAAGCCATGTATGCGGCGGTTCCTCCTGTTGTCTTTCCTCACAGCGGTGTTGCCACTCTAGTTCAAGATCAGGTCACCGGCCGGGTGGTACATTCCGAGGCAGAGTATACCCAGGCGATCGAAGAACTCTTCCACAATCCTTCTCTGCGAAAATCCCTAGGAAAACAAGCTCGAGCCTACGCTCAGGAGCATTTTCGGCCTCTGAAGACGGCTCAGATTATGGAACAGACCTATGATGAACTAATGAGCCAAACAAAACAGGGTTACAAGGGGTTAACCCAACCTGTACAAACCCCAGCAGAAGGATTTGTAGCAGCTTTGGGGCAGAAAGGAGATACTTTTTGGACGAGCCTTCGGGGGCAGCCTTCGGATTGGCAGCGTCAAGATATCGAGGCTGCCCATGTCCATATCGCCAAAACTAAACCCGACCAGAGCCGGAAATGGGCATCCTCAGGATACACATTGCGGTAGTGAAAAATCCCCCCTTCTCCATG
>JAAHIA010000677.1 GCA_010671975.1 Leptolyngbya sp. SIO4C1
TGACCGAGCGATCATGGCGCTCAGGCTAGCCGGTCCTGCGGCAGCGCGTTTGACATACCGCAAGCTAGCCAGCCGACTGTAAGGCTTGGGAAAAGACGCAGCGGCCCATCGATAGATCAAACAGATGCAGCCCATACTCGCGCGAAAGATCTTGGAAGACCTGAATCGCGCGTATGCTATTCCCATTGCTGTCGAGGCGAGGTGAAAACACGGCGATGCCTGCCTGATCTGGAACTACTGCTAGGATACCGCCTGAAACGCCGCTCTTAGCCGGAATGCCGACCCGGTAGGCCCACTCGCCTGCGAAATTGTACATGCCGCAGGTATACATAACGCTGAGAATATCGCGAATATAGTCCGGGCTGACAGCCTGTACGCCGGTGATTGGATTAACGCCCTGATTGGCGAGCGTGGCCGCCATTAGCGCCAGGTCGTGGCAGGTAACCATAACGGCGCACTGCTGAAAGTAAAGATCGAGAACGGCAGCAATATCTTTGTCGATCATGCCGAAGTTGAGCATCAGATGGGCCATTGCCCGATTGCGATGGCCGGTGACGCGCTCAGAGATGAACGTTGGCATGTCAATGAAAACTTCATGGCCGACGTAGCGCTCAAACATCAGCAGCAGCTGATTCAAGCGCTCGGTTGGGCCGTCTCCCTGAAGCAGGCTAGTGGTCGCGATCGCGCCAGCATTGATCATCGGGTTAAACGGCCGGTGCGAGTCTTCATCCAAGCGAATCAGCGAATTAAACGGATCGCCAGTTGGTTCGACGCTGACCTTTTCTAGCAGTCTTTCGCGCCCGTGGATTTCGAGCGCCATGCCGTAAACAAACACTTTAGAAATCGATTGAATCGTGAATTTCTGCTGATAGTCGCCGACTTCAATCACCTGGCCGCCGGTAGTGACAACGCTGATGGCAAACCAGTCCGGATTTGCCTTAGCGAGCTCGGGAATATAGCTAGCGACCTGCCCCGTTTCGAGGGCGCTATAGGTGTGGTGCAGCTTTTCCAAAAACGAATGTAAAGGAATCATGCGTCTGGGTTTCTCAGCAGGTTGACCTGTCGTTAAGCATACCGAGCTCTCAGATGTCTCGCTCCAACCTGGTTTTTAAGTACTTGATTGTGGCCCTGCTGCTATTGGGCTGCTTTTTTCGCATCACCCAGCTCGATCAGAAAATATATTGGGGGGATGAAACCAGCACCTCGGTCAGAATTGCCGGCTATACGTTTGAGGCGATTCGGCAAGATTTCTCTGGCCCCTATCAAATTGCCGCAGCCGATCTGCAGCAGTATCAGCAGCTAACGCCTGCTAAGACGGCTCAAGATGTGGTGCAAGGTCTAGCCGCCGAAGAGCCGCAGCTGCCGCCAGTGTACTTTCTAGCGCTGCGCGCCTGGACGCAGATTTTTGGCAGTTCGGTGTCAGCGACGCGCGGATTTTCTGCCTTTATCAGTCTGCTCACTATGCCGGCGCTCTACTGGCTCTGTCGGGAGCTGTTTCCAGGAGCGGGGCCTGCCTGGCTAGCGGTGGGGCTGCTGGCTGTGTCGCCCTTTCACGTGCTATATGCCCAAGAGGCGCGCCCTCAAAGCCTGTGGACGCTAACCCTGCTGCTCTCCAGTGCGGCCCTGCTGCGGGCTAGGCGGCAAGGTACGCTGGCGAGCTGGTCGCTCTATGCGGGGATGCTGGCACTGAGCCTATATACCTACCTGTTTTCGGCGCTCGTGGCGATCGCGCACGGGCTCTACAGCTTACTCAGCGAGCGGTTTCGCTGGACAGCCGCCCTGCGCGCCTATCTGTTCGCCTCGCTGGCGGGGCTGCTGCTCTTTAGCCCCTGGATGATCTCGGCCTATGAGAGCTTTGCCACCCTAGATGCCGGTACGGGCTGGACGAAGCTGTCGGTGCCGCTGTCAGCGCTGGTGCGAACCTGGCTGCTTAACCTCAGCCGCCTCA
>JAAHIA010000678.1 GCA_010671975.1 Leptolyngbya sp. SIO4C1
ACGCGTCGAGACGCTGGACATCCACGCCTTCCGCGAGGGCACTAGGCTCCGGCTGACCAATAAGACAGGTTATACAATCTATTGACAGCAACCTCAATAAAGTCGATAGTAGTGCGATCGCACAGGCTCTGAAATCTAGCAATTTTTATGAGGCACTAAAGAGATGGATCAGTGAATAATCTATAGAATTCGATACTTTACTTAGAAAATAGTTCTTGTGAGCGCTCTAAACTACCTTACTGTCGATTTATTCTTGTACGATCTCTGTCACGGACTTGGTAGAGATTCTGAGCAAGTTGAGGTAGCTCGCCAGCGTTTCTGGAAGCGACTGTATCCTGAAGTAAACGGCTCAAAACCTGCGAACATTAAAGACACAGATGCTTTCTTTGCTAGCTATGTAGAGCTTTTAGATGGCAGAGTAGAGGTTTTTTCAGATACTGTTGATGGCTATTACTATCCGGTCAAGCTAGGTGATACCTATGCTTTGCAAGTCGATAGCTCTGGTGAAAAGAATGAGAGTCAGACAGCAAACTCTATTCAAGATAGGATCAAGACAATTTCTGCAGATATTATTGAAAATCGGATTCGACATGAGCACGGTGATATTGGCGAAAACTGGCTTGTTTGGGGACAGCTAAATGATCCTTCACAAGATGTAGAAGCGGTCGCACGAGCCTGCTACGAATCCTTAGCATCAAAGCAAAACCTAGACTGGAATCGAGACTATAGCGGCAAAGGCAGCTTTGGTGGTGCAAATTTGTTTGAGTTAGAACACCCAGATTACTTTCCAGATGGTCGGAATAGAAATCATCATGTCCTGATTTGCTTGTTTCCTGCTGATCAAACAAAAGCTCAGATTCAAGAAACAATTGGCAAACTGTATCGCCATCTAATTCGACTGTTTCACTACCGCAACAAGGTGCTTTGGCTCTATGAGCATAGCCGATGGCTGAAAGGATTTTTGAAAGAAGCGTCTGACAAAACCGATTATTTGGTAGGCTCACTTCCTGACCGTATGAAGGATGATCAGTTTAAGTTTAGAGAACTACAGGAGCGGTTAGCCATTGCGCTGAAAATATCCTATGATTACGAAATTCGATTAAGCTACCTGTATGAACAGGCAGCTGCTATAAAGACTAATATCAACGGCTATCGCGATCGCACTGCTAAAATTACCAGCATGGATGAGCATGCTGATCTGTTTTTCTTAGATCGGTTTGTTGCGCTGACCGAAGCGAACTACTTAGTGCAGATCGAGGCTGACTATGCTGTTTTCAGCAGCGCTCTCAATACCCTGGACAAGGCTATTAAGACGATTCAAGGGATTACGGAGATTGAACATACGCAAAATGAGCGAACTTTAAATCAAACGGTTGCGATCGCAGGGGTAGGCATCAGCGTTGCTTCGCTAGCTGCGTCCAGCTTGTCCGATCAAGCAGAGAATATCATTCAAGCGTGGCGACCCGTTCCTGCTAATCAGCCCACACCTGTCGCAAATTTCTGGTTGAGCGCCGCCTTAATTTTGTTGCTAAGCCTAGCAATTGGTGGGTTGGCCGCTTTAATTACAGCCGCCTTTGTTAGTAAAACATCCAAAAAATAGCGAATGCCGTTACAGAGTTGTAATTGTAAAAGGAGCCCAGAAGTAGAAATGGCTGAACGGCTGCTCAGCTCCCGGCTGCTCGAACTTTTCCTGCCTCACCCGCAGCAGTGGCTGCACTGCCGTGTCTGGAATGAGCGCTAGTGCTTCAGTGAACCAGTCATAGAGCGTCTCGCGCTTAGCATGAGCTAGAAAGCTCTGCGCCTGCTTCAACGCCTCGGCCGGAGCTAGCCCTCGCTGCAGTCTGCGATAAAACTCGACCATCAACACCATACTCGCCTCTGACTCGACTCGCCATAGCGTGCTCAATACGTGACGCGCTCCCGCACTCAGACAGGCGCTGACTA
>JAAHIA010000679.1 GCA_010671975.1 Leptolyngbya sp. SIO4C1
TGTCATAAATAGCGAAGCTATCTATGACCTTTTGCGCTTTATATCGCTTAAGTCGTAATTACACCGCCTCCGTTTAGCCTAAAAAGCTCTATTTGCTTATTCTTTCTTCATACTAGAGAGGATCTATCAAAGCTAATTTTTTTAATAACAGGAGTTAATGATAAACTATACTTTCTAAAAAAATCGGCTATTTGCTGCATAAGAAACGGGAGAATGGTAGTCACTAACGAACAGCTGCAATCTCGCTGTTCAGTAGTCTGACAGGAACTATAGCTTCCGTAATGAGCCTCATCAGAAGATATATGGTGAAATTAGAAATGGCGTCAGCGAGTGATGATTTCCAGCGCTGCTGGCACTTGCAGATTGCCAAACTTAGGTGACCAAAAGCCATCGCGGCTTTGAAAATAGGCGACTTCCTTACTTTTTTGTGCTTTACCCTTTGCCGCTGCCAAAACAGCGGCCCCCGAAACCTGGCTCGGGGCTGTTGCGGGAATAGAAGAGAGGATCTCTTTGAGAGCGCCCGTGCCAAGCTGGGCTTTGGTCTGGTCGAGCGCCGGGGCGAAATACTCTCGATACCAGCTGGTGAGATAGGTTTGCCAGTCTTGCTTGCCGGCTGCGATCGCATCCAGCGCCGCTTCCATCTGCGCGGTAAAGGCCGGCTGAATCAGGTCGGGCAGCAGCTGCTCTAAAGCCGCATCCAGCGATAGCCCCAGCGCGGTCGGCTGCAGCTTGCCTTTGACTAGCTCAACGTAGGTGCGATCGCGCAGCGTTTTGATGGTCGGCGCATAGGTGCTGGGTCGGCCAATGCCCTGACGCTCCATCAGCTGCACCAGCTTGGGCTCGCTGTAGCGCGGCGGCGGCTGGGTTTGCTTGGGGTCGGCTTTGGCCTGCTGCAGCCGGAGCAGCCGCTGCAGCTGCAGCGCTGGCAGTTGGGAGTCGGCGCTAAGGTTGTTCCAGCAGCGAGTGTAGCCGGCAAATTCGACGACCTGACCGCGCGCTTCCCAGAAAGCTTCGCCAGACTGAGTCACAACGTGCGTCTTGCGCAGGCGAGCCGCACAGCATTGAGAAGCCACTGCTTGGTTCCAGATGAGCGCGTAGAGCTGAGCGGCATCGGCCGAGACCGGCAGCTGCTGTGGCGTGCGACTGACTTCGGTCGGGCGGATGGCCTCATGAGCGGCCTGTGCGCGAATTTGGCTGCCGTCGAGGTCGAAGCCGAGCGCATCTTCACCATCGTTGGTGAGCTCTCAGATGTGGCCCATGCTGGCTTTGACGGTCCAGTCAGGCCCTAAAATGTGGCTGAGTTTTTTGAGCTTGCCAGGACTTTCGATCAGCAGTAGATTCGCCATTGCCGTGCCCTATCTCAGGTGAATACCGCTGGATTAGAGACTACTGAATGCGCGATCGGCTCGGTCCAGCCCGTTTATTTTAGTACATCTGATCTATTTTAGACAGGCTGCCGACCCAAGAAGCTAAAGACAGACTCACGCCATGCGCCATGTCATCTCTTCGCCGGCGCGCAGCGGCACCAGTTCGGACTCCGCAAAGGGGACTTGCTCGGGAATGCGCCAGGGAGTTTTAGTCAGGGTGATTTTTTCAGCATTGCGGGGCAGCTGATAGAAATCTGGCCCATAGAAGCTGGCAAACGCTTCTAGCCGCTCTAAGGCGTCAGCGCTTTCAAATGCTTCGGCGTACAGCTCGATGGCATGCAGCGCCGAAAAGCAGCCGGCACAGCCGCAGGCGCTTTCTTTAGCACCGCGAGCATGAGGCGCGCTGTCGGTCCCGAGAAAGAACTTAGGATTGCCAGAGGTGGCTGCTTTTAGCAGCGCCTGGCGATGCCCCTCTCGCTTCAGAATAGGCAGGCAATAGTAGTGGGGGCGCAGCCCACCTTGAAAGAGGACGTTGCGGTTAAACAAAAGATGCTGCGGTGTGATCGA
>JAAHIA010000068.1 GCA_010671975.1 Leptolyngbya sp. SIO4C1
TCAATTAGCCGCGGCAGCCCGCAGCTGATTGCCTCAGCAGTAGCGGCTATTCCAGCTGAATCCGACCTGCCGCTGCTGAACGGGCTCAGCCAGTTTGTTGAGACACATCTGCTGAGCGACTCGCGCCCGACCGTAGTGTTTATCGATGAAATTGACAGCTTTTGGCATCTTCCGTTTGCGGTAGACGACCTGTTTGCCTTTATTCGGTTTTGCTTCAATCAGCGGGCCGTTGATGCCCGCTATCAGCAGCTAACCATTGCGCTGTTCGGTGTGGTGACGCCAGCAACGCTGATTCAGCATCCCTATGCGCCCCCCTTTAACATTGGTCGAACGATTGCGCTTAAAGGATTTCGGCTGACAGAGGCACAACCGCTAGCGGCTGGCCTCGCGGCCGAGCCTCAGGGGCGGCAGCAGCTGCTGCGCCAGATCTTACACTGGACAGCCGGACAGCCCTTTTTGACACAAAAGCTCTGCCGCTTGGTTAAGGCGCATATCGACGAGCGGCTGGGCTCTGAGCGGTTAGCAGACTGGTTGGCTCACCTGGTGCGATCGCACCTAATTGAAAACTGGCAGAGTCAAGATGAGCCAGAGCATCTCAGAACGATTCGCAATCGCCTGCTAGCAGACAGCCGCCGCGCTGGCCGCCTGCTAGGGATTTACCAGCAGATCTTACGCGCTGGCAGTCTGCCAATGAACGACAGCCGCGACCACAGCGAGCTGCTGCTATCGGGGCTTGTCGTCAACCAGCGAGGACGGCTGCGGGTCAAAAATCGCATCTATCGAGCCGTCTTTTCGGCTGAGTGGGTAGCCCAGCAGCTGGAAGCACTGCGTCCCTATGCCAGTCGATTTAACGCCTGGCGGCTCAGCGGTCAGCAGAATCACCTGCTTCAGGGGGAAGAACTGCGCGCCGCGCTGACCTGGTCACTCAACAAGCAGCTCAGCGACCTTGACTATCGCTTTTTGAGTGCTAGCCAAGCCCTAGCGCAGCGCCGCAGTGAACAAATTTTAATGGCCGAGCAGCGGGCCCGGGCCGAGGCCCAATCAACTTTAGAATCCGTGCGGGCCGCCTATGCTGCCCTCAATCAGGCTCAGCAACATGCCAAACAACGCCGACCGCCGCTGGCAAAAGCCCGCCGTTGGATGACAGGGCTGACCGGCAGCGTGACCGGATTAATCATTGGACTGCGGCTGACTGGTCAGCTGCAGCTGACCGAATGGACAGCGCTCGATCGCTTTTTTCAAACCGCGCCGGCGGCGGCTAGCGATCGCATCGTACTGATTGAGGTCAACGAGCAAGATCTGCGCGCCGCTGGCCAGTTTCCGCTATCAGATGCGCTGTTAGCACAGACGATTGAGCAGCTAAATCGAGCAGAGCCGCGCCTGATTGGGCTCAATATCTACCGCGATCTGCCAGTTGCCCCTGGTACGCCCATCTTCGCTCAGGTAGTGCAGCAAACGCCCAACCTGTTTGGCATTAGCAAACAGGTGGGCGGTCAGATTGATCGGCCGCTGGCGCTGGATCCGGGCCATGTGGGCTTTGTCGATCAGGTTTTAGATAGCGATGGAACGGTGCGACGGGCCCTGCTCTCGGTGCGCAGCCAGGATGCTTTGGCGCTGAGCTTTAGCCTGATGCTGACGCTGGCCTATCTCGAAACCGAAGGCATCACGCCCGCCGATGCAGACGCGGGCCTCAGGCTGGGGCAGGCTCAGCTGGTGCCTTTTCAGCCCTATGACGGTGCCTATGTGCGCGCCGATGCGGGCGGCTATCAGATTCTGATTAACTACAGCGGTCAGGCCGAGCAGTTTCTTAGCTATTCGCTCGGCGAGCTGCTAGCCAGTCAGGTCTCGCCTGCGGCGCTGCGCGATCGCATCGTGATTGTTGGCTATCAGGCAGAAAGCGTCAATGAGCGATTTCAAACTCCCTACAGTACGCGCCTATTTGGCGGACCGCCGCTGATGTCAGGCAGCGTTTTGCAAGCCAACATGATTGCTCAGCTGCTCAGCGCCGCCCTAGATGGCAGACCGCTGCTGCGCGTTTGGCCGGAGCCGGGTGAGTACCTTTGGATTTTGCTCTGGACCAGCGGCGGCTCTCTGATTGGCTGGCGCTTTCGACAGTTTGCCACTACCGCGATCGCGGCGCTTGTGGCAGTGCTGAGTCTGCTGCTAGCTGCCTACTCGCTGTTCTTAGCCGGCTGGTGGGTGCCCGTCATTCCGCCGGCGATTGGCCTGGTAACGACGGCGCTGCTGCTGACCACAGTCGCCAGCAAACAGATAGAGCAACATCGGCTACAGCAGACTGTTCTGCAGCTTAAGCAGCTGACGCGCCATCAGCCCGAACTGTTTGAAATCGCCATGGAGCACCTCAGACAGTCAGCCCTGCCCGAACATCAGCGCCTGCTCAGCTCTATGGTTGAATACCGCGATCCGGCACCCACGGTATCCTCTGGCTGGCCGTCCCCGGGCGGATCAAAGTGATCTTGCAGCGAGGTCAGCGGTAGCACTGTTCCCGTGAAAAGATGGGTCAGCAAGCAGAGGCAGCCGACGCTCAGCTGCCCCATAATTCGATATGGCATAGCTCTAAAGCCCTACGAAGACGTCTCTAGAGCTGCTACATTGTCAAAAAAAGATTCTCAGTTAGCTATCGCCAGAGATCCGGTTTCTGGCTGGAAAAATCAGCCATGTGGCGCACAGAAACCTCCAGATTTTGCCGACTGAAGCTGAATCTCTGGCCAAATCTGGGCCACTACTGTAGGCGCAGCCACGGCAACCAGCAAAAAGACCAGCGCTGCCAGAATTAGAAAGTCTATGTTTTTTTTGAGCATTGATTGCCCTTGCAACCGAACGTTCCCAGCTGCCTAGGTCGGCAGGTGAGTGACCTTCAGCGTACCCTATCAGCTAGGCATTCAGCCATTGTCCTTGGCGTCTTGGCGTCAGCCCTGGTGGATGGGTCAATTGACCCGGCCGCTATCGGTCCGGCTGTATCAGCTCGATCCCCTGAGGCCGAATTACCCAAACCTCAATCAGCTTGTCAGGGTCGTTCGGGTCGCGCATTCGCCCAACCGTCTCGATGGAAAACGGTGCGGTTGGGCCGGCTGCCGCCGTAGGCGCAACTGCCTCTGCGATCACGGCCGGCACACCTCGCTCAAACCGCACGATATTTGAGCTCGCGGTGGGCAGGCGGTGTATCTGTGCAAAGACAGTCTCTTCTGCCACTGCCTCAGCTAGGCGATCGATTGTAGCTTTAGGCAGTGCTGGCTGCAGTCGGGTTTCAAAGCCTCTAGCCGCCGGCGCTACGGCAGATTCGACAGTACTCGCGCTAGGGTTCGCAGCCCAGGGGGTGACCGCTCGATGACGGGCCATCGAGGCCGCCATGCCAGCAATCAGCGCGATCGGCACCAGCATCGTTAGCGCGCCGGTTCTAAGCCGCAGTCGACGCTGAGCGCGGCGGCTCGCCATCACAAAGGTTTGAGCTGAGGTCGAAAGCTCCTTGCCGTAGTGCACCATGAAGCTCAGCGCTTCTTGTAAGCGCGTCCCTGCCAGCAAATACTCAGGATGCTTGGGCCGCTGCCGCTGCTGCCAATCTTGGGCCAGCGTTTCTAGATGCCGCTGATAGCGCAGCACGTCGCGGCGCGCGTTGATCCACTGGCGCAGCAGCTGCCAATCGTGAATCAAAGACTTGTGGGCAATCTCAATCGTCTCGGATGCCTCAGAGGCCTTTTCTACCGTATGGTTTGTCAGATTGTTGACCAGCCACAGCCTGACCTCAGAAGTCTGATCGGGTTGGGTTGACCAGGCTACGGTCGGTAAGGCAAATCCAGTGGTTCCTGAGGTGGCTTCTGAGGTCTCCTGGCCGACCACGACTAGCCGGGCTTTCACCAGTTTTTCTAGGGTTTGATTGATGCGTGCGGCAGAGAAGGTCTCATTAATTAATTCACTCTTGTAGGCTCGCCGCTTGCTATCTTCTCGGCCGTCGCCAAGCTCACACAGCGCTAGAAAAATTCGCTCTGCCGTTTGCTTTTCAGCTTCGTCTAGAGACTCATAGACCGCCGTAGCTCGGCTGGTCAAAACATTTTTTACGCCCCCCAGGCTCATGTAGGCCTCTAGCGTAATTCGAGGCGAGCCGCCCATGAAGGAGCTTTGCTGTCGGCGTCGCCAAAGCTCCAGCAGCGTCTGCTGCAGCAGCGCCAGCTCACCGGGCGCGCCGGTGAGATCGAGCATCAGATTGTGCAGCAGCAGCGGATCAACCTGCAGGCCCAGCTGTTCTGCCGGCTTGGTCACCACTGAGCGCAGCTGCTCGTAAGGAATAGCGGTCATCAGCTGCAGGTTGCTTTCGACGAGCGATCGCAGCTCCGGATATTCTATAAGGCCATCCATCGCATCGGCGCGGAGGCCAATGATCAAGCCAAACGACAGGCTAGGATCGCACAGCGCCGCCAGCAGACAGCGGACAAACTGCTGCCGCTCTTCTAAGACGTGAGGCTGGTGGGTTTGCCTAAACAGTTCTTCAAACTGGTCGATCACCAGCCAAAACTGCGCTTTGCTGTCTGAGCGCATAAAAGTGGCGGCAATCAGCTGAGACAGGCCGTTTTCACTTTCTCGCAGCAGCTGCTCAGCCTGACCGAGCTGGGCTGCCAAATCAATTTCGCCGATATCAGCAGAGGTAAACGCAGCGGCTAAATTTCTCAGCGGCTGTCGTCCCGGTGTGAGTAGCCGTATCGTCCACCGATCGCTGCCAGGAATTTTTTCTCCTTGCTGCAGCTGATAAATCAGTCCAGCCCTGAGCAGCGATGTCTTACCGCTGCTAGAAGGCCCCACGACAGCGCAGAAATTGCTGCGACGAATTCGCCCTAGCAGCATGTCTACTAGATCGTCGCGGCCAAAAAAGTAGTCAGCATGCTTCTCCGTGAACGGCTCGATGCCGCGATAAGGGCAAAATCCGTAAGATAGCTGCCGCAGCTTGGCCAGCGTTGATATCCGTGCTTTGATCTGCGGCGGCTTGAAGCCGGTCGCCCGCGTCAGAATGATCTCAGCGCCTGAGCATTCAAACAGTGGCTGCTGTACCTCCCCTTTAAGCTGATTGCTTACCCAGTCAATCAGACTGTGGTTGCTAATCTGACCGCTTTCTAGGCGTGCCGGGTCTAGCCCTGACAGCAGCGCCTGCGTCAGAATGCTATGGCGTCCGTCTAAGCTTTCATAAGCGGCTTGATACTCACGCGAGGCAGCGATCATGAGGCGACTGCAGCCCTCGGCCGCGCCAGGATTCGCTTCTTTGAAGTTGAACAGAGCGCCGCTGTGGCAGCAGTCTAGAATCACCACAATTTGCCGCACCGGGCTCTCTTCAATCAGCCGCCGCAGCCAGGAGAGCGAAATGCCAAAGTTGCCAGTCACCGGATCGGTATCGCTGGTGGCTAAATACCCTTCGCGAATACCGGCTTCTCGCTGCAGCCCGTGCCCAGAAAAATAGAGCAGCGCTAGGTTAGGGGCGCTTTTACCCTGCGGCTTTAGCAGCCGAATTAGGGCTTCTTCCGCCGCCTGGGTGGTCACAGCTGTTCGCTGACCAACCGCCAGCTGTCCCTCTGCTACGATTTCAGGCAGGCGCTGCACTCGAAACTCACCCCTAGTCTGTAAAAGCTGAGCCATCGCTTCGGCATCAGCCGCAGCAGCGCCGAGAGGGGGTAAGTTTTGATACTGGTTGATGCCAATGATGAGTGCATCTCGTGACATGGCAGATTATCCTGACAGAGTTGATGATCAAGCTTGAGGCGGTTGAGGATAGCGCTGTACATTTGTTCCAAAAAAGCTTTAGGAAAGGCGGTTGAATCGAGCGGTATACCTCAGCGGAGACTAACGCAGGCTACGGCGATGGCTAGATCTTTAATAGTGTTCCCGTCTTTGAATTTGCAATTAATTTCACAGCTGTGGTTGATATTAGCTCTCGCTAGAGCTGTCCTTAAATCAATACTTGTTTTCTACTATAAACAAGCTTCTCAACTGTTGAAAACAGGGTGAGATCCCTCACCGTAGATACACTAGGCGCAGTCAATATATTTTTTTCACTTAGACTTCAGAGAGATTGCGCAGCTTCTAAAGAATACACAAATATGATTTAATCCTGTGGCTTTAGCGCATAGAAATAACTACGGACCCCTCAAAAGCATCAGTTAATAACTTTCAGCATTTGTACGGTGGCTGTATGAGATTTTTGCAAACAGCCTGCTTTTTAAAATTTACGAATAGCTTGACGAATTTAGCTTAGCTTTACTAGCGCCATGATTCAGATTGACCCCTATCAGCCTACTTGGTATGCCGATTTTCTGCGCCTCGGTCAGGCGCTGCGCCAGGCGCTGGGTGATTTAGCGCTGCGGATTGATCACATTGGTTCAACCTCAGTGCCTGGCCTGGTTGCTAAAGACCGAATCGACATTCAAATTACTGTAGAAAGCCTGATGCCAGCGGTCGAGTCGGCCCTCAATCAGGCAGGCTATGTCCGGGTTGAGCAGATTACTCAGGACCATCTGCCGCTAGGCGCCAATGAAGATATTCGAGAATGGACTAAGTGGGTATTCAAACCTGCCGGCGAGTCGCGCCCAGCGACCGTGCATGTGCGTGTGACGGGCCGAGCTAATCAGCGCTACGCTATTTTGTTTCGCGACTATCTGCGCGCTTTTCCGGCCACGGCAGCGGCCTATGGCCAAACTAAAGCAGCTTTAGCCAAGTATCACGCTGATGATGCTGAGGCCTACTACGAGGTCAAAGACCCTGTTTGCGACATCATTATGGGTGGGGCTGAATTTTGGGCTGCGACGGTCCACTGGCAGCCTGCCCCAACCGATGCTTAGCGAAGCCTGTCTGTGAATGCGCGCCACCCCCTGAGTCCTGCTGACCCCACCAGCAGCAGCGCTGCGATCGCGCCGGGTTCGGGTACGTCAGCAGCGTCTGACGCTGCTGACAGCTTCATCAGCACAGCGTCGCTCAAAATGCGGTAGGTCGCTTCTGTTGTATGAACGTTGTCCCAAAAGAAAAAGCTATCTGGATTGTCACAGATGCCATCAAACTGAAAGCTGCCAGGCTGAAAGTTGAGCAAGCAGGTATCGGTTACATTTTCTAACCCGAAGGCTGCCGGCTGAGCAGTGACCTGGGTAAACAGCTGGTTCACATCAAACAGCGTGATATTGAGATCTGCTGAGGCCGCTTCTAAACGACTCAGTGCTGGCTGAAGCAGCGTGTTGTTTGCCTCAGCCAGCTGATTTAGCTGGCTTGACGGGGCCGGATTGCCCAGCAGGGCAGCCTGCTGATCGAGCAGACGAGCAAACGGCGTATCCCCCAGCGGCGGGATATTTAAGACTAGAAAATTTTCGGCCCCTAGGCCAGCCAGCGTGCTGATGCCAGCAGCGATATCGTCGGTCACCTGCTGAGGCAGTGCGCTAGGCTCAGTTGCGAAGTCTTGTCCCAGGAAGATGTTTTTGAAATAGGCATCGATGTAGTTATTAGACCCTACCCAAACGATATTGAGCGCAGCTGGGTCAACCGGTGCGATCTCAGCAAGGGCCACAGAAGCAGCAATCTGCTCTTGAAAGCCAAGTACGAACGGCGAGAGCGGTGGAATATCATCATCAAGGTTATGCTCTGCTGAGGAGAGCGCCCCAAAGAAGGCATAGTTAATGCCCTGGCTGAGACTACCGGCATCTAGCTGGCCCGGAGGGAGCAAAGGCAGCTCTGAAACTAGCGCTGGTGACAGATTGAGCGCCGCCGCTACCTGATCGATCCACAGCTGGCCGTTAGACGCTCGCCGACTATAGGGCGGGCTGGGAGGAATCGCAGGTATTCCCTGCGTCGAAAGGGCAGTGGTGACGTTATATAAGTTGCCGGAATCAACCAGGCTATCGCCGTAAATATTTAACCCGGCAAAAGACGCTGCCTGAGCTTCTAACGCTAGCCCACTAGCGCTTAAGGCTATTCCAATCGTGATTAAAGGCGTTTTCATAGGCGCTGGCTAGGGCAGTGCCAGTTCGTGCTTAGCATCCCTAACATTTGATAGACTTGATGTCTAAGTTATAGACAGCGGCCTCACCAAGCTCAAGGCAATGTAAGCCGTTTTTCATGAAGGTGAGATAAAGCTGACGCTTGGGCATGAAATTTTGATTAAGTTTGCGGTTCCGATGTCAAAGAAAAAGCCCTGGCAAAACGCCAGGGCTTATTTGCAAGGAAAACTGGTATCTAGCAGAACGAGAATTCTGCGATCAGGCTACTTAGCGGCCGCTTCTGCTTCAGCTGTAGAAGCTTCGTAAGCCTTCTCTAAGCGCATGATTTGCTTAGCGCGAGCAGACAGCGCATTCTTGTCTAGCAGGTTAGCAACCATGGCATCCACTGAGAACAGACCGCCACCGTTGATCAAGAAAAAGAAGAAAGCAGCTGCATAGATAGCCGACAGCTCTAAGTAAGGCAGGCTAAGCCCCGCTACTTTGACGTGATGGTACATGGCAACGCACATCGTGCCAAACAGCCCCAAAGCTGCCGGGCGGGTAAACAGACCAACTGCCACGAGCGGTGCCCCAATCAGCTCTGTGAAGGCTGCGACGTAGCTAAAGAAGATGGGAAACGGCAGGCCAATGTAGGCAACGTAGGCCTGAGCGAAGCTCTCAATATTTGCCAGCTTGTCTAGGCCGTTGTGCACCATCATGACGCCAATCACGACGCGCAAGATAGCCAGCGTGCTTTGAGACCAACTGTTTGGGTTGACGTTGGGTTTAAAGATCTGAGCGAGCAGAGAGGTCTTTGCCATGATGAGGAGAATCCGAAATAAATTGTTTACATTTGTATATATATAAATATTAACGAAATTATTAAGGAATGTGAATGTATAGATTGAGGGATTCCTAGGCCTTTTTTTTAGGGAAACCGTAACAATTGCAGAGAAACTGCGTTATCAGTTCAGTAAAGGCTAGCGGCGCCTCCCAGGGAACGCGATGGGCGGCCTGTGGAATCGCAGCGTGCTCAATCACGGAGCAAGTTTTGGTCAGCTCAGCCCCAATGGTGCTATATTTCACATCTGCGCTGCCGGTGACGTAGAGGATGGGCGGCTGCCGCAGCTGAGCCAGAGCCGGTCGCAGATCAGCCTGGCGCCCTTTTGAATAGTTTTCAAAAGCCTGACAAACTCGGGAGCGCGAGAGCTGCGATCGCGGCTGCGGATTGGGCCTACCTGCAAAGACGGGCTGGCTATCCCACGCGGCTAGCACCTCTGCCCAGGGCTCGGTCAAAAATCGCTGACCCCAGGCGCGATCGTGCTGCCGGCAGGCGGCCCGTTCGGCCGCATCGGCGACGCCCGGATCGGCGGCTATAATAATTGCCCCGTTCCACAGCCTGGGCTGCAGCACCAGCGCCTGTAGCGCCAACCGCCCGCCTAGCGAGTAGCCGAGTAGCACGCGATCGCCTGCAGCCTGAGCGGCCACCGTGCGATTAAACTGCTGGGCCCAGGCGGCGCAGCTGGGGGCTAGGGTTTGCCACAGATCTATCGCGACTATCTCCAGCGGTAGCGTCAGCTGCGATCGCAGCGAGGCCCAGACGGCCGGCGTTTGTAAGTTGCCATGCAGGCACCAAAGCTGCATCAGCCTGCTGCTGCCCGCTCAAAATCAGCGGTAGCCGCTGAGGTCGCCTCGACGGCAAAAAAGGCAGCTGCGATCGCGGGTGAGAACGTGAAAGTATCAAGACCGTGCGCTGCCAGCACTGCAATATCCTCAACGCTGCGAATGCTGGCAGTCAAAATGCGAGTCGTGCTGTGCACGCCTGTGAGCGCCTGCTGCATAGTCGCAAGCTCTGAGCGACCCTCTCGGCCCAAGTCATTAATGCGGCCCAGATACGGCGCTACGTACTCAGCGCCAACCGCCGCCGCAATCAGTGCCTGATGCACTGCATAAGCTGCCGTCAGCGTCACTCTTACGCCGGCTGCAATCAGCTGGGTAGCCGCTGTCGTGCCAGTTTGCGTCACCGGCACCTTCACCACAACGCGTGAATCGATTGCCGCTAGCCGCTGACCGCGCTGCACCAAGGCCGGCACTGTCTCACCCCAGGTCTGCAGCTGCACCTCTTGGGCTCCCAAATCAAACGCCCGCTGCGCCAGCTGCTCTAAGCTGGCTGCCGTGCAGGGAACCTGAGCTCGCTCTAGCAGCAGCGGATTAGACGTCACCCCGTAAAATAAGCCTGTCGGCATCCAAGTCTGCCAGGCCTCAACCTCAGCCGTATCTAAGTAAAGTTGCAAGCGAGAAGAACTCTTCATGCTAGCCCCGCATATCTTGGATTTTCGCAAATTAATTTTCACGGATTTGGCCAGTTACCTAGCGCATAATAGCGTTAAGCGCGAACTTTAGAATTCAGCTATGACCGATACTTCTGCGAATCAGCCCCTCTCCGGTGAGCTGTCTCACAATGAGCTAGCCGCCACAGTTGCATCTGAGCCTGTCCCGGAGGCGGAAGACGCTACTCATGACGCTGCTCATTCAGAAAGCCCTTTAGAAAGCCCTTTAGAAAGCGATCAGGCTGAGAACCCGACTGACGAGGCCAATGAGACTGCCGCTGATGCGGCACCACCGCGCTACACAGTTGCAGACTATCGCAGCTATGAGGACGGCAGCGGTCAGCGCTATGAGCTAGTGGATGGTCATCTAGAAGCGCTGGTGTCCCCTAGCTTTAAAGAAGTTTTGATTGCTCAGTTTCTCAAAAAAGAATTTGATCAGCAAATTGAGCAGCTGGCCCAGCCCTGGCAGTGCTTTGCAGATGCCGGTCTGCGTACCGGCTGGCGTAAAGTGAGGCTGCCGGATGTCTATATTATTCACGCTCAGCAGGTTGCAGAAGACCTCGTTGCCAATTCGATGATCTGTCAAACTGCGCCGGCGCTGGTGGTCGAAGTTGTGAAGCCCGCTTCAGCTAACGTGACCTACCGGCACAAGCGATCAGAATACGCAGCGTTAGGCATTCTTGAGTATTGGATTGTTGATCCGCTGCAGGCCTATGTGGCCGTCTTATCTCTCAACGACGGCCTTTACGAAGACACCGTTTTTCAAGCAGAAGATATCGTCGTATCGCAGCTGTTTCCTAGCCTGACGCTCGATGCAGAGAGCATCCTCGTGGCTGGTGGCCTGGCTTAGGTTCGCTGTTTTCCTAAACATAAACGGGCCTGACGGGATTCGAACCCGCAACTTCCGCCGTGACAGGGCGGTGCTCTAACCAATTGAACTACAGGCCCAAGAGCGATCTCTATTGTGCGGATTCGTTTGTCCTTTGTCAAACTTTTTTAGAGAATTAGCGCTGGCTGAGCAGCGTCATCCCAGAATCATCGCCAGAAGGGTTCGGCAAAGCGAGCTAGCCACTGCTTAACATGGTAGGTAGCGCGGCAGTCGTCCTCGTTGTAGCGCAAAATAGCCTCTAGATAGCGCTCATCGCCCGTCGCCAGCCAGCTATCGTACCAGCAAATAGACTGTGCTCCGTTGGCTTCTGCATCTCGCCATTCGAATCCCATCCAGCGGGCGATATGCTTGAGCGCGTAGCTCTCAACCGGCAGCGTCACTGCCTCAGTCACACATTTGTGAATGTCTACAAAGTGGCGCAGTAGCGAATCAATATCAAGCTGGCTGCCGTAGGTGTCAGCCAGACGGCGCACCGTTTGAGCCTCGTAGGGACAAAAATGATATATCGGCTTATCGGGATACTGGGCCACCACTTGCTGAAACTGCTTCCAGGCAGCGGCTTCATCGGTTGGGTCAGGACCCATCAGGGGTAAAAAAGTTTGGCTTTGAGCAGCGTGGTCAATGACCAGGAGACCGTGCAGATAGACGAGATCCCGATCGGGGGCTGCTTCAATGTCGAAGTATAGTTCAACATTGGCGCTAGGTAAGTCGCTGGGCAAAAGCGGGAATAGCGTATTCGCACGAGTGCGTGCGATCGCAACATTATCCCTAGCTGCCTGCGCCTGATGCACCAGCTTTTCTGCAATTGATAGTTCAAACCCAGCTTTTATTGATAGGCGCGCTGGCTCTATTGCCGCCAGGCTATCCACCGTGGTTAGCCCGAGCGTTGCTAAATGCTGATAGCGGTTGGCTGTGACACCCGGCAGCAGCGACAGATGCTGCTGCGACTGGGCTATCTGATAGCAGTGCGGTAGCCAAACGCACATATCGCAGCGGCTGCGGCTGATAAATACTTCTGGTGGCGCATCAGCCTGTAAGGTTTCATAGCAGTCATCGAGCAGCTCTAGCAGTCGCGGCAGCTGCCGATCGAGATCGACCACATAGTCTTTCTCGCGTAAAATTAGCCGACTCTCAGCCGACCAAATCCCCTGCAGGGCTGACAGCAGATAGGCATGAAAGGTGGCGACTAGCTGATATTCGAGCTTGGGCTTTTTGCCCAGTTTGATGTTGATCGGGGCGTAGTGCCAGTCGCCCAGCCAGGAAGCCCCTGTCTGCTTGACTAGTAAATCTGGCTGGCCGACGTAGTGCAGACCCTCCGGGCCTTCTAGCACCAAGATTCCCTGATAGATGTAATCGACCCCCTGCTCCATCAGGTCGCGCGTTGCGGCCGCACCGGCTAGCCAGTGACCGGTCGGGTAGCGAGGTCGATGCCGAGGCACGTAGCTCTCTAAAATTTGCCGACGATGCAGGGCGCTATCCTGGCGGATCTTGAGCAGGTAGTCGCTGGGTTCATCCTGCTGCGCCAGATCGCCAAAGCGATCTAAGAAAAATCGCCGGCTGCAGCGCTGAAAGTAAAACAGCATTTCGTCCGTCAGCCACTGCACGCGTCGCGATTGTACAGCTGGCTGGTGGGCAATCTGACCGGGCGAGATTTTCTGACGTGCCAGCTTGCGATCGCTAGCACCTGACGATGGGGGCTGTGGAAACCTAGCAACCACAGGCTCCAGTCTGTCTTCTACAGTTCAGCTGATGGGCTGTTAAAACCGCTATTAAAACCATCGAGGAACGGGTAGTATGCCTGCTGCTTCAAAAAATGCACCCAGGACAGCAGCGCATGGTCTTCTCATCTAGCTTCAGTATTAACACTTACTTAACAAAACATCAAGCAATCAAACCGCCGCTGAGTCGCTGCAGCGCTCGCTGGGCCACGTCTGAGTAGCGCAGTTCTCCGCTGAAGACCCGCACCATCTGAGCCGTGCCGCGCGGGTTTTTAATGCAGATTTTGTAACTCAGGCCGGGCGCTTTATAGAACAGGGCAGCGAGCCGCTGCGCCCAGCGCATTTCGCGACCTATCTCCTCCGCGACGACTTGAGTATAGTCAGCCAGCGCCTCGGCTGTTCCCTGCAGGGCCCGATCGATCGCTTCGGCTGCCTTCAGTCCGCTCAAGATCGAGGGGCGAATGCCCTCAGCCGTGAACGGATCAACCACGCAGGCTGCTTCTCCTGCTAGCAGCGCATGCTGCGTGTGCAAGACCTGATCGGTTTTCCAAATGCAAAGCGGGTGGCCGTGCTGCTCGGCTGCCTTGAGGTTGACATTAAACTGCGCAGCATAGTCTTCTAGCGGCTGAATCAAATCGCGAGACTTGCGGGTGCTGCGGCCGAAGATGCCGCTGCCAATGGAGTAGCCATCCGCCTTGGGAAAATTCCAAACGTAGCCGTTCTTGAGCATTCCCAGCTCAAAATGCACCACGTGGCCGTCGGGCACTGGCAGGCGCGGCTCTGCTTCTAGCGCCCCCCCCACAGTAAATTCACGCTCCTGAAAGCCCAGCCATTTGGCCACCGGACCGCGAGCCCCGTCGGCCGCAATCAGATACTTACCCTGAACCGAACCTGCGCTGGTATTGATTTGCCAGTGGTCGCTGCAAAATTCGATGCCGGTTGCCTTAGTGCTGTCTTGCAGCGTGACGCCCTGCTGCTGTGCCTGCTGCACAATATAGTGATCAAACTCGTCGCGGCGCACCATCCAAATCGCTTCCGTGTTAGTAGGGATGTCAGCCTCCACTGCGTCCTTGAGCTTGTAGGTATAGCGTACTCGCGTCACTTTTTGGGAAATGACTGGCTCAAAGCTAAAGTCAAACCACTGCGCGATCTGAGGTGAGACGCCGCCACCGCAGGGCTTATAGCGCGGCAAAGGCTGTTTTTCTAGCAGCAGCACCGAGCGGCCGCGCTTCGCTAGATGATAGGCAGCGGTTGCGCCTGCAGGCCCGGCCCCAACAATCACGCAGTCATACATAAGCTAATGAAAAATAACGGTAAAATTCAGCCAAATGCCTTCCGATTTTAGACTGCCCTGCTTAACAGTTGAAACTGATAGGCTAAAGCAGTTCTATCAAAATTCATATTTATGTCTGGATTAGCTGGCTCAATGGCGCTCGCCGTCTTTGGGATAGTGTTCTATCACCTAGCCTCTTGCTGACTGGCACCCGATGAAAGACACGCGCATCTGCTTCGTGGGCGACTCTTTTGTGAACGGTACCGGTGACCCGACCTACCTTGGCTGGGTCGGGCGCGTTTGTCAGCCCTGGCCGCAGCTGACGGTCTATAACCTGGGCGTTCGCCGCGAGACCAGCTTAGACATAAAGCAGCGCTGGCAGCAAGAAACCGAGCGACGGTGGGGGCAGGGATGCGATCGCAGGCTGGTCTTTTCTTTCGGTGCCAACGACATGACCTTAGAGAGCGGTCGCTGCCGCGTTGACCTAGAAGCCTCAATCGCCTGCGCCCGTCAAATTTTGATACAGGCCCAGCGTCAGGCTGCGATCGCGGTGCTCATGATCGGACCGCCGCCGGTTGCCGACGATCCTGACCACGCTCAGCGGATTGTCGCTCTCTGCGACCGGTATGCTCAGCTTTGTCGCAAGCTTAAGGTTGCCTACCTGCCCACGGCCCGAGCGCTCTTACAGAGCCCAATTTGGCGGCAAGAGGCCAGCCAGGGCGACGGCGCTCATCCTGCCGCAGGCGGCTATGCAGCCCTGGCTCAGCTTGTGCTTGACTGGCCTCACTGGCAGCTTTGGCTGCAGGGTTCGGAGCGCGCTGCTCCTTGAGCAGCCTTTTACGGTTGAATCTCAACCTCTGAATCTCTAGCCTTGGGATTCTGAGCGTTCCAACATTTGTCAACGATTCCAGACAAGGTCTTAGATAATATCAACAGCGCTCTAATCCAGACTCACCGATGGCCTACTACATTTCTCCTCGCTTTCTCAACAAGCTCGCGGTGCACATCACCAAAAACTACCTTGATCTGCCACAGGTGCGAATGCCCCTCATTCTAGGCATTCACGGTCGCAAGGGTGAAGGTAAAACCTTTCAGTGTGAGCTGGTCTACGCGCGAATGGGTGTAGAAGTTGTGCATATCTCCGGTGGA
>JAAHIA010000680.1 GCA_010671975.1 Leptolyngbya sp. SIO4C1
TCCTTGCATTTGTCCATTACTATCAGCACCGCCACCCTCTTACTCTTACCGCTACAGGCTCAGGCTGCTCCTTTCTTTCAAAGCCTCTGGCCAGGTCGTTCAGACGATGCTGATTTAGGCCGACCACCGAGCCGTCGGGGTGGGGGCGGGCGTACTGAGAACGCAGGCGGTACAATGGATATCGATCCCTGTCTGAGAAGCCTGATTGCGCTTGAGCCAGGTGAAACTGTCATTGCCACCCAAGCAACTGCAGATGGCGACATTTGCCCTACTTCTGTTGCAGATGTGGCCTTTACAGCCGAAGCTCAGCCGTTTATTTGGGTTTACTTTCCTGAATATGGTGACTATGACGAATCAGGACTGCCGATAGAAATTGCTCTGTTGGACGACCAGCGCCCAGTTGAAAGATGGCAAATTACCCTACTAGATCCCGCCGGTGTCATGTGTTTTCAAGTGCCCTATGAGCTAGAAACTAATAATATCTATGCTTGGAGCTTAGAAGCGCAGCTGACCGACTCACCCGCTGCAAACCCAACAGTAGGCGGTCTGTTGGAATACCGTCCGACAGTAGAAGACAGCTGGAAAGACCAGCTAACGGCAGTTGGTAAGCAGCTGATTACTAGCCCAGCAGCGACACAGCAAGCACAGTGGCAATCGCTGCTACAGACACAAGGGCTAGCCGCTATTGTTGACGTTCTGCCAACCCAAGGCTGTCAGACTTTATTAGTGTCGGATTCAGCGCCAGCACCAGAGACCAGCGCAGAGACCGATGCAGCGGGAGCGCTATAGCCAATTGCCAACCAAAATATACGGTGCCCAGTATCTAGGGGTGCTGTATTCCTGCTTAATCTTGAGCTGAGCCTGCCGCACTGCCTGGGCGCGGCTAACCAGTTCATCGGCAGCAAGCGCCTCGTAAAAGTATTCAACGAATTTAGCCGTGGCCTCATCATTGACCACCCAAAGCGAAGCTAGCGTACTCTGCGCACCGGCCTGTAGCGCAATACCGGCAATGCCTAGAGTAGCGCGGTTATCACCATCGGCTGTCTTGCAGGCGCTCAATATCAGCAGTTCAATGTCGCTGTCAAAGGGCGTATCTCTCAGAAATTCGTTAAGCTGATCGCTAGTAATACGCTGATCCCAAGCAAGAATGAAGGTCTTTTCAGGATCTGAACTGAACTCTCCATGAGTCGCAAAATGAACAACCGAGGTAGGAACAGTTTGTAGCTTTTCTTGCAGACGCTGCTGAGTGAAGTCTTCATTGACTATTGTTTGGGCTGGAAGATTCTCTTCTACATAGCTAGCTTCCTGCCGCACAAAGGGCAGCGGATCAAATTGAAAGGGTGAATATTGAGTAGGCACTTTAGAGAGCCCAAACAATAGCGTCGAAGGTCGGCGGCTGCTCATTGGCTGAGGTGTTTTTAGCTGTAAGCGAGGCGTGAGCGCGATCGCAAATTCTTCGATCAAATATTGCCCCTGCTGATTTTGCAAAGCCGCCACCGGAATATTGCGCAGCGCACCGTCTAGCACAAAAACTAGCGTATCCATTTTTTGAGCTTGCAAGGCCGAGACCTGCGGCTCAACCAGCCAGGTATAAATCTCCTTTGAGGTCAGTTCTGCCTCAGGGTCAAAATACTGCCGTTCTAAATTAGTTCGAAAAGTCTCTAATTTTGCGTTCGCTAAAGTTTGGGGCTGTTTTACCCGGTGGTGTAGCAACATTTCTGGCTGAACACCCTGATAAATCACTTCCAGCCGATCGGCCAAAATAATCGTGTAAATCACTGCCGAAGTCTCCGGTAGCTCCGCCTCGGTAAGCTCGACCGTACCCACCAAATTACACTGCAAGAAACTTTCCAACTCTGCTAGCTGAATGTTGTCAATCAGCCCTACCACTTCCTTCAAAGCAGCCTGACTCGGCACCTCCGCTCGCAA
>JAAHIA010000681.1 GCA_010671975.1 Leptolyngbya sp. SIO4C1
TTTGCAGTTTGTCACGAGTGGCAAACTCATTGAGCCAATAGGAGCGAGGCACGTCGGTTTCTCGAAGTTGCCCCATCACTACGCGAACAGCCTGATAGGTCAAGTAGCTAATCAGCACTCGGGAAGTGTCCTTAGCAATTCGCTTGAGATCCATTGACTAGGGGTGAAGCTTATTTCAATCAGGGTTGAACAGCATGGAAGCGGATCTGAAAAGCTAAGCATCGTGGATAGCGAGCCAACTCAGAAAAAGCTGAGCTCGCTGATTCGCTATCCACTGCCGATTAGAGTTTGTCCATCGTTTCGAACTCGAACTTGATTTCCTTCCAGAGTTCGCAAGCGGCGGCTAGCTCGGGCGACCATTTGCAGGCCTCGCGAATGATGTCGCCGCCTTCGCGCGCTAGGTTGCGACCTTCGTTACGCGCTTGAACGCAGGCTTCTAGCGCAACCCGGTTAGCGGTTGCCCCCGGTGCGTTACCCCACGGGTGACCCAGCGTACCACCGCCAAACTGTAGAACAGAATCATCGCCGAAGATTTCAACGAGAGCGGGCATGTGCCAGACGTGGATGCCGCCAGAAGCGACAGCCATCACACCGCCCATCGAAGCCCAGTCTTGGGTAAAGTAGACGCCGCGAGACTTGTCTTGCTCAATGTAGTTTTCGCGCAGCAGGTCGATGAAGCCCAGCGTGCTAGCGCGATCGCCTTCTAGCTTACCCACAACCGTACCGGTGTGAATGTGGTCACCGCCAGACATCCGCAAGCACTTGGCCAAGACGCGGAAGTGCATTCCGTGGTTACGCTGACGGTCAATCACAGCGTGCATAGCGCGGTGAATGTGCAGCAGCAATCCGTTATCGCGGCACCACTTAGACAGCGTTGTATTGGCCGTAAAGCCAGCGGTTAGGAAGTCGTGCATGATAATGGGCATTTCGAGCTCTTTAGCGAACTCAGCCCGCTTCAGCATTTCCTCGCAGGTAGACGCCGTGACGTTGAGGTAGTGACCCTTGATTTCACCGGTCTCTGCCTGAGCCTTGTGGATCGCATCGGCCACAAACAAGAAGCGATCGCGCCAGCGCTGGAACGGCTGAGAGTTGATGTTCTCGTCATCCTTGGTGAAGTCAAGACCGCCGCGCAGACATTCGTATACGGCGCGACCGTAGTTCTTAGCCGATAGCCCGAGCTTTGGCTTGATCGTGCAGCCTAGCAGCGGACGACCGTACTTGTTGATTTTGTCGCGCTCAACGGTGATTCCGTGAGGCGGCCCCTGGAAAGTCTTGAGATAGGCAACAGGAATGCGCAAATCTTCTAGACGCAGCGCACGCAGAGCCTTAAAGCCAAACACGTTACCGACGATAGACGTCAGCATGTTGGTAACGGAGCCTTCTTCGAACAGGTCGAGGGGATAGGCGACATAGCAGATGTATTGATTGTCTTCGCCAGGAACCGGCTCGATGTCGTAGCAGCGGCCCTTATAGCGATCCAAATCCGTCAGTAGGTCGGTCCATACCGTGGTCCAAGTACCGGTGGAAGATTCTGCTGCAACGGCTGCTGCACATTCCTCTGGCGGCACGCCGGGCTGAGGCGTCATCCGGAAAGCGGCCAAAATATCGGTATCTTTGGGCGTGTAGTCCGGCGTGTAATAGGTCAGCTTGTAATCCTTTACCCCGGCGCTGTAACCAGCTTTCGACTGTGTCGATGTCTGAGAGTAAGACATATCTCCCTTCCTGTGAATCAAACTAGCATGTGCGCGAACCCCCGTGCTCTGAGACTGTGCCCTGAGAGCAGGGACAGCAAGCAAAGCCAGGCAAAAAGCCTAGAAGATTTGCCTCTAGATCAGTGAGAGTTCAAATATTTTGAGCAACAGACACTGCCGAACAGTCTAGTAATGGCTGCTCTGTTGTGTTTTATAGGTATCTAGCA
>JAAHIA010000682.1 GCA_010671975.1 Leptolyngbya sp. SIO4C1
GATTCGGAACTGGCGGCCATCGCCGCCAAGTCCATGAAGGAAGCGACCTAATGATGTGCGCTTTCGCGCCGTAGAGCATCCGCCGGTGCAGCCGCTCAAAGTGGATATGATCTATCGCGGCGTGCCGCACGGAGAGCAGACTGTAGCTGCTCAGCCAGCGCCGGCACTCTCGATTTCAGATCGGCTGCGGGGCCTGGTTATGGGTCGCGCTAAGAATATCAGACGGCGCGAGCAGTCTATGCTGGCGCGGATGGATGAGCAAGTTGGGCTGACCGCTGCAAACGCTGCTCGCTATGACAGCAGCGCTCCGGTGCGCCAAAACTTTGGCTACGATCGCAGTCGCTCTGCTATGAGCTAGAGCTTCACCCTCTCTCTTCTGAATAGCGTGCTGAGATAGGGCACTACCAAGAGCCTGACGACGACGTCAGGCTTTTTTCATTGCTTTTTTTCGTTACTTTTTAGCCCACGCCCAGCTTGGGGCACATCGGCTCAATCGGGCAAATAGCACAGCGAGGGCGCTGTTTGCAGATATGCTTGCCAAACGGCATGAGAATCTGGTTGGTTTCAATCCAGTGCGACTGGGGCAGCTTGGCGGCAAGCGCGGCTGTGGTCTTTTCTGGGGTCTTGGTGGCGACGTAGCCCCAGCGGTTGACCACCCGATGCACATGCACATCGACGCTGATGTAGGGCTGCTGACAGGCAATGCCCAGCGCTAAATGAGCGCACTTAGGTCCAACGCCTTTGAAGCCGAGCATCACCTCCGCATCGCAGGGAAGTTCGCCCGCATACTGATCGACCAGCGTCTGCGCGATCGCATGAATCTGAGCGGCCTTACGATCGGCGAACGTGCTGGCTTTAATCAGCGTTTGAATCTCTTCGACGCTGAGCTGGCTCACGGCCTCGGGCGTCTTGGCTTTGGCAAACAGGCGCCGCGAGACCGGCAGGCTGGTCTCATCGTAGGTGCGAATCGAAATCATGCAGGAAATCAGCTGCTCGAACGGTGAATCATAGCCTTCTGCTGCGAGCTGAAACATCGCGGCTTTAGGATAGCGCTGCATGAAGGTGCGCAGGCGCTCGAAGGCAGCTTCAATATCAAAAGCGGGCATAGGATTGGCTTTGAGCAATGTGCCATTGCAGATTACTGAAACCAGCCGCGCTGCGGCATCCTCCCAAGTTTGTATCTCTGTGCTTACTCTGCTTTTACTCTGCCTGCTGATGCAGCAGGCCCCCGACTCAAAGGCGCTCGACCTGTCGCATCAATTTTCTCAGCCAGCGCAATAGCCTAATTTTGAGTTTATACCGAGAGCCTGTACGCGGACGCACAAACAGCCCCTGTGCCTGCTGGCGGTTTTCCTCAGCGTAGGCATTCTGGCTAGCTTTCCAAAGCGCATCTTTGCCCAGATGAAAGGTCAAATGCCTGTCTTTAATCCAGGTCGGGTTCTGTGAATGCTTGTCTATCTGGGTTTTGAGCACTTTACCAACTGGCGGAAAGCCCACATAGACATTGCCCAGCTCCAGTCGCGGTAAGATCTCCCGTTTAAACAGAAAACAGTCAATGCCTGGATGCGGTTTGCCCTCCAGGCTGAAGATGAGTTCGCTTTTGGTCTCATCTAACTGGATGCCCCGATAGTCTTTAGGCAAGTCTCTCCGATTGATGCAGAAGGCATCATAGCCCTGCTCGATGAGTGCCTTGACTTCCAGGTAAAAGCTGGGATACAGGCCAATATCAAGATTGCTGTAGATAAAATAGTCGGCCTCTGAAACGTCATAGAGGCTGGTGAGTATGTCTTTCATGCGAGGCAGCGGCTTACGCGGTGTGACTGCTTTGAGCGCGTCGATATGCTCCCAGGCATAGTGCTCAATGGCAGGCGCCCATTTGAATTCGCTAGGAACGTCAATCTGTTCATCTTCATGCA
>JAAHIA010000683.1 GCA_010671975.1 Leptolyngbya sp. SIO4C1
TGAAGTAACCGTTTTTACTTCATATGCATATACTGCTGAAGCCATATGGATATGAAGTAAAAACGGTTACTTCCATGGTTTCCAGTGAAGATCTCATGATATTCAGCCATCTATCCCTGCTTGATAGGGAACCTAAAAGCTAAATTTGGGTCCAAAAGAATAATCGTCACTTGTCGTCCGTATTTTCCGCCTGGGTGCTTGGTGCTCATCTACAGGAGGACAAGACGGGTGAGGATTGAGTGCTATCTACCATCCGAAGAATTACGTAGGTATGTGAAGGTGCTTCCGGAAATGTTAATGGATAGCAGAAACAGTAATCAGCAGATCTACGCAGAATGCCTGTCTTAAGTTTGGGCAGGGTGAGCGTTGGAATTAGGAAATTAAGATTTAACGTCTACGCCAACTGTCTTTGCAACAGTCATGGCATAAAGTTAAGAATTTTTCTAAATTTCAAACTCTCCGTATTTTGAAATTTAGAAAAACGCCTTTTTAGAAAGCAAGACGTGGGGCACAGTTCATGTATATTTCAAAAGTCAACGTGGTTTCTTCGCCGGTAACTGCCCTTATATTTGAGCAGCAGATAGAGATCATGCTGGAATGGGCTAAAAAGCGACTGAGTAAGGTTGTTTGCGTAGCCAATGTCCACATGCTGATGGAAGCTCACTGGCACGCAGATCTCAAATCTATTTTAGAGACTGCTGACATGGTGACACCCGATGGTATGCCGCTAGTCTGGATGATGCGTCTGCTGGGCGCTAAAGCTCAAGATCGCGTGGCTGGCTTAGATATTTTTCATGCGGTGTGTCATAAAGCAGCGCTTGAAGGTGTGACTATTTACCTGATAGGTTCAACCAGCGAAGTCCTCGATGAGATGAAAGCAAGACTGCAAAAAGAGTTTCCAAAGCTGGAAGTGGCAGGCATAGCGCCGCTGCCTTTTCGCCCGCTGACGGAGGCAGAAGACGAGGCTTTAATGCGAGACATTAATGAGAGCGGTGCGGGCTTTGCGATGGTTTCGTTGGGATGCCCAAAGCAAGAGAAGTGGATGGCACAGCACAGAGGTTCCTTAAATGCGGTTATGATCGGCCTCGGAGGAGCTTTCCCCGTCTATGCAGGACTGCATAAGCGAGCCCCAAAGTGGATCAGAGACATGGGGTTTGAATGGCTTTATCGTCTGCTGCAGGAGCCGAAGCGTCTCTGGAAGCGCTACGGCACAACCATTCCTCCTTTTATCATCTTGGCAATGCAGCAGTTGATGATGCGCAATAGGCTACAACGATCGCTCCGCACCTAGCGCTAATTTAGCCCCTATATTGAACGGCCGATAAGTCCTGGCTATGCTTGTTCAGGCTGCTGATTTCTGCATGGCAGCTGGACAGGTTGTGCCTATTTTAAATAATAGACAAGTCCTGATGAAGTCGCTACGCTATATCTACTGATTTCTAGTCTGTAAGCGTATATTGATGGAGACCAGTCGGGTTGAATACGTTTGTTCAATCAGTGATAACGCAGATAACGCAAAACTAAAACGACCTGATTCGCTGATGAAATCTACGTATAGAGGCTTATTGGCATATTCAGCGGTGTTAGCTTACCTGTAGACTTATGGCAAATTCTGCTTTAGCGAGTTATTCAAAGTATATTTTTTATGCCGTGCCTACTGTGCTGCTTTTCAACTTAGCTGGTAGCCTATCGCTATCAGCTCAGGCGGCCAATATTGGAGCTGTTGATCAGCCTCTTAATCAGCATCGCGCGTCAGCCATCCAGCAGACTGTTGCACTATCTAACTATGAAACTGCTTATACGCTAGGCGCAGGCGATCGCATTCAGGTCGACATTCTGCGAGTGCCGCAGTATAGCGGTGAACATGAGGTATTGATTGACGGTACGCTCAACCTGCCTGTGGTCGGTA
>JAAHIA010000684.1 GCA_010671975.1 Leptolyngbya sp. SIO4C1
TAAGTCTATCAAATTTTCTGATATCAAATTGGCTAACTTAAGTAAACCAGAGCTGCCTATTAGAACAGGAGATTCACTATTGGTAAAATTCGACTATTCTAAAAAAAAAGAAGTTACTTCTCCTGCTTTTGTTATCTTTTTGAGGGATATGTTTGGTCAAGAAATATTAAGACTAAGCACTATGCCTATTAGCGGCTACTCTATCAGCTCGCTTTTTGAAAAAGGTGCTGTTGAATTAGAGATAAACAATATTCCGCTAGTTGCAGGACAGTATTCTATTGATATTGGTTTTGCAAGAGAAAGAACTGAATGGCTTGCAAAGCTTGAAGGTGTAATAGATTTTGATATCTGTCCTCAAGATATTTATAATAGCGGTCTTTTAATGGATCGCTCTCGCGGATTGATTGTCGTCAATCATCGGTGGAAGCATCGGAGTATAGATGAAGAAGATAAGCAGCTAAGATAGCAATCTATTGGCTTTATATAAAATGTCTATTAGTGAGCAGGGAGAAAATTTAATTTTTCTGATTTCGCAACCTCGTTCTGGTTCAACTCTTTTACAAAGGATACTGGGAGGTCATCCTTCAATTTTTACCACAGCTGAACCCTGGCTAATGCTACATCCACTGTACGCCCTAAAATATAGCGGATATGAAACAGACTATCGAGCAGATCTAGCTCGTGATGCTTTGGATGAGCTGTTTGCTGTTATGCCTGACCAGGAAGATACCTACTTTAAAGGACTACGCAAAATGTATTCCTTTATATATTCATCAATAGCCGATAGCTCTGAAAAAAAAATATTTTTAGATAAAACTCCCCGATATTACTACGTTGTTCCAGAACTATATAGAGTTTTTCCAAAGGCTAAATTTATCATCTTAGCTCGTAATCCTTTAGCTGTCCTATGCTCTATCTACAGAACATGGATTCAGCCTGATTGGAACCGCTTATATCGGTTTAGAGATGACTTAATTTTAGCGCCTGAGTTGATCAGATTAGCTGTTCAGACTTTAGGCGACAGCTGCCTTCTCGTGAACTATGAAGATATTTTAGATAAACCTGCTATTGAAGTTGAAAAAATTTGCAAATGGCTGAAGATTGAATTTGATGCTGAAATCTTGAACTATAGATCTAGCTTTGACATTCAATGGAAACTAGGCGATCAAAGTAAAATTAATACTTACAACACACCAAGGATATGTAATAGAGATGCTTGGGTTAATGATCTGAAGCAGCCGCAAATTTGGAGGTGTGTTCATGACTATATCGAAACTTTAGATGAAGAACTACTAAAAGACCTGAGATATTCGCGGAAAGATTTGAGTGTAATAGTAAACTCTAATCAACCTAACCCTATATCAAGATTTTTAACCTTTCCTCTTAGCTTGATACTAACTCCCCCTAATCAGCGAAAAGATTTTGATATTTCACTTTGGTGCCTGATGTTAGTAAGTTCCTTTAAAAAAAGAGGTTTCTTGAAAAGTATTCAATACATTCCAAAAAAGTTTTTCAAGAAAAGTGGTTCTTCAAGTAAGGTTTGAAATGTTTGCCTGTTGTATTTTAGCTGCTATATGTTTTTGACGTATTCTTCATCTGAGTGATGCTTCTTTCAAAAAATGAAAGTTTTATTATCATCCCAGTTCATAATCGAAAAACAGTAACTCTTCGATGCTTAAATCACCTTGCTGCAATAAATGATCTAAACAATTTTCAAGTTTTAGTAGTGGACGATAGTTCTAATGACGATACAGCACGTGCTATCCGAGCTCAATATCCTCAAGTACATCTTGTTATAGGCAGCGGCGATCTGTGGTGGACCGGTGCAATAAAGTTGGGCATGGAGTACGCCTATGCGCAATGTGTCATCGTTTAGCCAGATAAAGTAGCTTGCACCTTGCGCATAGG
>JAAHIA010000685.1 GCA_010671975.1 Leptolyngbya sp. SIO4C1
GTGCCGTTCTTTGAGATGTCGTGGGAGCCGCAGGTGGGGCAGGTCATTTCTAGCGCCATCGCTGCTATACCTCGCAAAACAGTAGATACGTCATATTTTCCTCTATCCTTTACATTATTGGACTACCCAGTTTGGTTCGATCATGACCTGAGCGGTGGTCAATCTTGGTGGAATAGAATCCTGGATGAAATTCGTCGATGTGATCTCTTTGTCTTTGCCTTAGCTCCTGAAACGCTAGAGTCTGTAGCCTGCAGACGTGAATGTAAATACGCCTTTACTCTTAAAAAACCAGTCTTGCCAATTCTAGTCGCCGAGGGTGTTTCAACTAATTTACTACCATCTGAACTATCTCAGATACAGTTTGTAGACTACCGCACTCAGGATCGCAGTGCTGCAATCGATTTATTCAAGGCATTATCTAGAATTCCAATTCCACAGGCCTTACCCGAGCCGCTCCCTGAGCCGCCTGAGGTTCCTATTTCTTATCTAAGTAGCTTAAGCGAAAAAGTTGAAGCTACAGCATCTCTGACCTATGAAGAACAAAGCAGCCTGCTGTTCGATCTAAAAAGAGGACTTGCAGATTCTGATACAGCAACAGCTAGCGATGCACGCAGCCTATTGGAGAAGCTAAGGCGACGACGCGATCTATATGCAACAGTTGCAGACAATATTGATGAACTACTAAGCCGGACGCCTAAAAACTTTACTGCGTCAGCGCCAAATCATTCATCTTATGGACATCAGCAAGCGTATAGTCAAGGGCGTCATAGCGTAGCCGCAGCTGCTAACAACAAAGGCAGCCAGCTCAATGTTATTATGCGCATTGTTGCTGCGCTTCTTATTTTTACAGGAAGCATTATTTTGCTAGGCGGACTCAGCTCATTTCTAATGGGCTTTCCAGGAGAAGGTATGATCGGCTTGATTATTGGTGTAGCCCTTATTTGGCTGAGTATCAAGCTTTGGAAGACTAAGAAAAAGCCTGCTAACATCTAGCTGCAAGCAGGATTAACTCACCTCAAGGGTCGTGCGCTTATCCGCGTATTTCATGGAGACGATCCAGCGGGTGCGACAAATGCCTGCTGCAAAACCTGCAGCGGATGCCGCGGTCGCCAGCCGCTCAAGCGCTGCACCTGAGCTCGGCAGGAAAATCCGGTTGCTAAAGCTTGGGATTGCCCTAGAGACCTGAGCTGTTTTTCCCAGCTGAGTGCGTAGATGCTGCGCGACATTTCCAGGTGTTCTGCCTCGTAGCCATAGAGACCAGCCATGCCGCAGCAGCCGACGGCTTGCAGATTGAGCGATAGGCCGGCTGCGGCAAAAACCTGCTGCCACTGGACAGGGGCGGCAGTGACTAACGCTTTTTCAGTGCAGTGACTGAGTAAGGTATAAGTTTCAGCAGCACCGGCTGGTGAGAACCGCTCAGCCTGCTTCAGCAGAAATTCTTGGGGCAAATAGACCGGCAGCGCTCGACCCAGCTGCGCATATTCGTCACGATAGGTCAGCACGATACTGGGTTCGATGCCCACAATCGGGATATCGAATGCCTGAATCTGACTTAAATAGGCGTGCGATCGCGCAGCAATCTGCTCAAATGCCTGTAAAAAGCCCAGCACGTGCAGCGGCTTGCCGCTGGCGACTGGCGCTGAAAGCCAGACCTGAAAGCCCAGCTGCTTGAGCAGCTGATAGGCAGCTACGACCACCGGCGCATCGTAGAGATAAGTGAAGACATCGGGCAGCAGGACAGCGCTATTGTCTCGGTCGGCCTGGGCCAGCTGTTGGATATCCCACTGCGCGTCTGGCAGCAGCTGTTTCACGGTGGGCAGGCTGAGCTGGGGCGGATCGACGATGCCAACGGTGGCCTGCATCACAGCTCTGAGCCAGTCAGACCGCAGGGCGGTATTGGA
>JAAHIA010000686.1 GCA_010671975.1 Leptolyngbya sp. SIO4C1
TATGGCAAAGTCACTCTGAAGAAAGGGAAGGAAGTTTGCCCAGGGTCAAACGTTATCCTTGCAATTGACGTCAGTGGTAGTATGAGCGACGACATTGCAGCTGTAAAGGCATCAGCCAACAAAATTGTTGAGGCGCTCTTTGGTACAGATGATGATCCGATTGCATCACGTCTTGGCATCATCACCTTCAATGATACAGGTGCACTTCGCACGGTACTCAACTTTACCGACCAAGATGACATCTCTGATAGGAAAGCTGCTGCTTTATCCGGTATTGCATCAGTCAATATTCTGGGTGGCGGAGCAGAGCCGTTAAACGGTGCTTTACTTAGTGCTCTGAGAGGTGGGGCAGGGTCGTGGGACGAGGGCTCCACAAGCAATAAAATTGTTGTATTCTCCGATGAGCCGCCAGCTGATCCAGAGCTACGGTCACAAGTCCTTGCACTAGCTGCGAATACTAAAACTAGCATTGAAACCCAGGCATTAGCACCAGCATCAAACGCAGGTTTGTTTGATTACGCTGACAAGCCATTCGTTGATGACAGTGGACCTGTCCCTGTTCAGGTATTGCCTATCCATATCGGTAATAATGCCTTCGCACGCAATGATTTCCAAGCACTTGCCGATGGTACGGGTGGAAAACTTTTTACTGCAGCAACTGCTGATGATGTTGTAGACGCTGTTCTTGGTGCTATTGAATTACCTGTGAATGCAGTTCCAGTAGCATTGAACGATGCAGTTTCGGGTAAAGCAGGAAAAGAAATTACAGTTGATGTACTGGCCAATGATACTGACCCTGATGGAGACCCGCTAGCTATTGAATCATTCGATGCTATTTCCACTGCTAATGGTGTGATCAGCTTGGATGACAACGGCACCCCTGCTGATACAGCTGATGACCGTTTGGTGTATAAGCCAAGCCCAAGGTTTGTAGGAGATGATTCCTTCTCTTACATCGTCAGCGATGGCAATGGAGGTACTGCTACTGCTACGGTAAGCGTAACGATTGAAGCAATCGAACCGCCTGATTCTAGCAACTTCTTCTTTACGTTGGATGGAACCAAACGCCTGGATGGGGTGTATTTTGGCAAAGAAGACATCATCCAATTCGATGGATCGACCTTTACTAAGTTCTTTGACGGCTCTGATGTTGGTCTCTCTAGAAAAGATATTGCTTCTATCGACATCATCAGCAATACCGAGATTCTGCTTACGTTCCAAAGGAATATGGAGATATCAGGTATCGGAAATGTTGATGACTCGGATATCGTCAAGTTCACGGCAACTTCTCTGGGTGAAGATACAGCAGGCACATTTGAACTGTATTTCGATGGCAGTGATGTCGGTTTGACGACAAGGCAAGAGGCAATCGACGCCCTGACCCGGTTGTCTGACGGCTCATTGCTTATTTCCACTGCTGGCGACACCAAGGTTCCGGGTGCTACAGCTGAAGATCAGGATCTACTGCTCTTCACACCTGAAACGTTAGGCAGTGAAACCAAGGGAACTTGGTCTCTGTATTTCGATGGCAGCGATGTTGGTCTCGCTTCCAGAAGAAAAGGTATTGAGGGGGTCAGCATCAATTCAGCAGGCGATCTTCTGCTTGTCACCGCCGACAATTTTGATGTTCTCGGGCTTTCTGGAGACAATAAGGATGCATTCTTCTTTGAGCCTGCCTCTATTGGCGATAACACGGCTGGAAACTTTAATCCTGACCTGGTTTTCGATGGAGATCGATTTGGCTTTGGACGAAATGCGATCGCAGCCATCGATTATGCTATCGGTTAGTGAGAGAACCTCTACTTAATTATTAGAGAATTAGCAAGTCCTCTATATCTATTAGAGGACTTGCTACATTTCAATAAAAATTATTTATATTTTAAATTTGGTAGTGCATTTTA
>JAAHIA010000687.1 GCA_010671975.1 Leptolyngbya sp. SIO4C1
TCTGCTGCGATGGCTTCGGCTACAAAAATCTCTTCGGCGCTTATCACGCACCGGTCTTGGCGATTACGGATCGCTCATTCTTTAAAACGCTGCGCGAGGGCTGGCTGCGACACGGGATTGCAGAGATTATCAAAATGGCGACTGTGAAAAACTTGGCGCTGTTTGAATATCTCGAACAGGCAGGCCCCCAGCTGATTGAAACTCGCTTTGGCACTCTCGATTGCGAGACCGGAGACGACATTAGCACGCTCTCTCAGAAGATTCTAGGGGCGGCGATGCGCAGCTATGTGGAAGCCGAGTACGACAACCTCTATGAGACCCATCAGTGTCGTCCGCACGCCTATGGCCATACATGGTCTCCTGGCTTCGAGATTGAGGCGGGGCTGCTGCACGGACATGCGGTAGCGGTTGGCATGGGCTTTGGGGCCTATTTGAGCTATCGCCATCAGTGGATTAGCGCTGCTGAGCTGCACCGCATTCTGCGGCTAATTAGCAGCTTTGGGCTAAGTCTGTGGCACGATGTTCTGCTGAATGAGAAAACGGTTTGGGCCGCTCAAGAGAAGATTATTCAGAAGCGGGGTGGAAATTTGGCAGCGCCGCTGCCTAAAGGCAGCATTGGTCGGTGTGGCTATTTAAACCAGCTCACTCGGGCTGAGCTCAGTGCCGCGATCGCAGACTATCAGCGCCTCTGTGCCGACTACCCCAGGCAGGGGCTTGGCATCGATCCACTCTGCAGCGACGTGGGGCTAGAAGATCCCTCTACCGTAGCGCACCACATTCCAACTGAGACTGCAGAAGTCTACCAGGCTGAGGAGGTGCTCTCAAGCGTCTAGCAGCGTCTGTCTGAAAGAATTATTGAATAAAGCCATGCCCTACCCTCCGTTTGATTTTGTCATTCCCCTGTACCAGGCTCGCTGGAACACCCGGGCAGTCTTAGAGGGGCTGACGGTGCACTATGCGCCTCGCGCTATTCATATCATTACTCCAGCAGCGGGAACTCAGCTGCTGGCTCAGGCGGTCAAAAGCTGGCAAACGGCCCCCGTTCACGTGCATGAAGAGGATTCCTTTTTCGGTCAAGATCGGCTGACTAAGGACGCTATCTGTGCCGAGCTGGACCTTGGCAAGTCGCTGTATCCACCCGGCTGGTTCTATCAGCAGCTGCTGAAGCTGGGGGCTGCTGAAGGCATTGAGGGGCTCAGCGAGTGGTACGTCGTTTGGGATAGCGACCTGCTGCCGGTCAGCCCCTGGCCGCTGATGCGCCAGCGATCGCACTCGGTAGAGCGGCTGGTTGCACTGCTGCAGCACAATCAGTGGGGAAACCCTCAAATTGTTTCGACTTGGAACCGCTGGATTCGCTCGGTACTTGGCGTGGAACCGCTGACTGATAGCATCGGCACCTTCATTCCGCACCACATGTGGTTCAAGCAGTCGCATCTAATCGGCTTCCAGCAGCGGCTGCAGCAGTACTTCCAATCAGACGATGATTGGCTACTGCTGATGATGCGCTCGGCCAACCAGTTTGGCACGTTCAGCGAGTACTGGGCCTATGCGTCTTGGGTGGCGGCGACCGCACCAGAAGATTTTGCTTTCTATCCCTATGGGCAATACGGTGAGACCACCGAGCGATTCTTCGACGATGGTACAGGGCTGTTCTCGATTGCGCTGAGACGCTATCAGTCGCAGGATTCTGCAGCAGCAGAGTTCTCTCCGACCTATGCTGAGGTAGAAGCCTTTATTCGAGCTGAGTATGGCGCGGACCCTTTACCATCTTCTTTGTCTTTTGAAAGTAGTCCAAGACACTTAAAGAAACGTAGCGAGAATATGCACATTGAAGAGCTGCGCTCTCGGTGGAATCCTCGTATCTCTGAGACCACTGCTGTGGCAAACTAATAACTTGAAT
>JAAHIA010000688.1 GCA_010671975.1 Leptolyngbya sp. SIO4C1
ATGAACAGTGACTGGATTTCAGACGTTGCCTTTTCCGAGCTGCAATAGCAATGCTAGATGGTAAGCTGACCTACGCAGGTGTCTTGCTTAAAAACTGGGATGATCACATTCGCTACTTAAAGCAGGACATCCTCCATGAATGACGACCTTCCTTTGCTAGAGCTATTTACCCGACTGCGGCAATCCGGTTTTCCATTGGGCCTCTCTGAGTATGAGGCTGTATTGCAAGCGCTTCAGGGGGGGTTTGGTATAGTGAATCGAGCGGATTTAGCGCGGCTATGTTGCTCCTTGTGGGTTAAATCTGCTGAAGAAGAACAGATTTTCAGCTATCACTTTGAGCGGCTAATTGGCCCCTTGAAAGTTACTCCCTTAGATAGCCAGCCACAAGCCGTTATCACAAATGAACCTGAAAACCCTCATGTGTTGACGCAGCGATGGCCACAACAACTGCTGACTGTCGCTGCAATGGTAGTGCTTGGAGTGTCTGGTGTAGCGTTTGGCTATCAATTTTTCAATCCCCCTGAACCTTCCCAAGACAGTCCATCTGAGCCCCTCCCCAACAGTGTTTTGATTGAAACAGGATTGGGAGTGGCCACGATGGCTACAGTAGTGCTTTGGTGGATGGAGCGTCGGGACAACGCAAAGGAGACGGAAGGAAATACATCAGACAGCCCAACACCTTTACCGCCGTTGTCTTCAAGCTTAATCGAGGAATTAAAGGATGAGGTGCAAATTGCTCAGGCCGTTCAACAAGTGACGAGCAGTGGGAATGATTTTCCCAGGCAACAATTTTTGGCCTCTAATGAATTTTTTCCCGTCACGCGCCGACAAATGAAACAGAACTGGCGTTATCTGCGTCGTTTAGTGCGCGAAGGACCAGCGACTGAACTGGATATTGCTGCAACGGTCAATCAGTGGGGACGGCAGGGCGTGTTTCTCAATCCAGTTTTAGTCCCACGCCGTCAAAATCGAGTAGAGTTACTGCTAATCATTGATCAGGAAGGCTCGATGGTGCCGTTTCACACCTTGTCAACTCGTCTAATTGAAACTGCATCGAGGGAAGGGCGATTAGGGAAAACAGGTGCTTACTATTTTCACAATTGCCCCATTGACTATCTTTACCAGGATCCTTATCTAACTACAGCAGACTCGCTGACCACTGTGCTGGCTCAACTCAACTGCGTTCAATCCGTTGCTCTGATCCTCAGTGATGCAGGAGCTGCTCGTGGTTACTTCAACCCAGAACGGCTGGAATTGACTCAAACATTTTTGCAGCATTTGCAACAGCGAATCCACTACATTGTCTGGCTAAACCCTGTTCCTCAGCCTCGTTGGCGTGGCTCCACCGCAGGAGCAATCGCCCAACTCATTCCAATGTTTGAACTTAATAAGCAGGGAATGAATGAGGCAATCGCTGTTTTGCGTGGTCGTTATTCTCATTTGCAGAGGTAGCTCCGTCTATGATTTCTCCTAGTGCTTCACCAACGGCTGTTTCTCCGCGCCTACGGGCTGCCCGAAGGAGAGTTGCGGCCTTTCGTCAAAAATTTGGGGATTCCCATCTCTATTTCAGCTATCACGCAGCGTTTCCTCTAGCTTTAACGCCTGAACTGCTTTACAAACTATGGGCAAATTTTCAAACCGATCAGGCAGGACTAGCTCTTGATATTCCCTGGATTGCAGTTGCCGATTTGTTGCTCTCTGGGTTATGCCGGGAAGTGGGTCATGAGCTTTATGAGATGGATACTACTGTTCGGAGAGAACTCTTGAACCAGTTGCAAAAGGAGCAACGATTCGGTTCACCTCGTATCCAGCAGCTTGCAGAGTTCATTTTGGCTGACATCAGAAGCGCAAACGGCTGAACTCCAGTCCCTCTTCAACGACCATCCCCTATGTCGTTCT
>JAAHIA010000689.1 GCA_010671975.1 Leptolyngbya sp. SIO4C1
TTACAGCAGTCGCCGTAAAGCCCACGCGCTTTAAGCCGTGGGATATAAGGCGGTGAGACGATGCCGCTCGATGCGGCTTGAGGCGAACAATCATTTGGTTTTTTGGTTCTCCACATAGCGCTTAA
The DNA here is from genome assembly GCA_010671975.1 of Leptolyngbya sp. SIO4C1. GTDB lineage: Bacteria > Cyanobacteriota > Cyanobacteriia > Phormidesmidales > Phormidesmidaceae > SIO4C1. The sequence goes on from JAAHIA010000689.1 coordinate 126, forward strand.
TCGTATCTCCTGAGACATTGCCTGCCGTGCTCACAAAATAGGAGCGAGTCCAAAGGGAGGGTAGTTTTTGTTTGAGCCATGGAAATTCCTTCCTGAGCTGATGGGATGTGAAGCCTTTTATCTTGTGCATGATCTGATACGGAGCCAAGCGAGGATGGCTATTCAAAAATAGATGCACATGATCTCCGTCTGTCTCCAGCGCTATCACTTCGCTGTCTATTTCTTTGGCCGCCTGATGGATTAGCTCCTTCAGGCGGCTTTCTATCGCCCCAGAGAGCAGCTTTCTGCGCCTGCGAACGATCCAGACAAAGTGATAGTTCAGTAGCGAAACCGAAGTATTGCTATGCCTATATTCTTGCCCCATAATGTCTATGGCTGTGGTACAGTAGACATTATGATACAGCAAACCACCACACTGAAGCTTAAGTTTTTGGCCCTGAACGGGGTAAAAGCAGAAATGTTCGCCGAAACGACTGAGGAATCGACTCGTTTGGCGAATGAACTGCTGCGAGTGCCGTTTAGGGACCGCAAAAAGCTGACTACAGCCAGTGTGGTGACCTCGCTGAAATCGGCTCTGTCCAATCAGGTGATTCGCGTCCTGAAGGGTAAGGCTGGCAAGCGGGTTAAGGCGTTCAAGGCATTTTGGCCAGAGGTCAACAATCAGAACTGGAAGCTGGTCAAAAAAGGGGAAACCTACTCGGTCAGCTTCCCGACGATTCAGGGTGTAAAGCGCGTTCCGGTACAGATTCATTCTGATCACGCCGGAGTGCTTGACGCGCTGTTGGCCGGGTTGGTAACGCCGGGAACGTTGAAGCTGATGCGCCTGCGAGGCTGCTGGTACGCTGTGATTTCTTTGACTTGGGACGTTCCCGAGCGAGAGTCGGCGCGGCGTATTGGCGTGGATCGGGGGCAAAACAACCTGGCGGTCGCTGCTACGGTAGACGGTCGGTGCGTGTTCTTTTCTGGCAAGCAGGTGGCTCACCGCCGCCGTCGGTTCCAGCGATTGAGGCAGAGCCTGCAAAAGGCGGGCAAATATCGAGCTGTCAAGAAACTGGAGCGGCGCGAATCGCGATGGATGCGCGAGGTTAACCACACTATCAGCAGGCGTATCGTTCGTTTTGCCGATGGCGCTGGCGCTGATGTGTACCTTGAAGACCTGACGGGCATTCGCGAAACGTCCAAGCAGCGCCGAAAGAATCGCTCTGACGCGGGTGCCTCCCGGCACGCCTGGGCGTTCTACGACCTGGAGCAGAAGATCACCTATAAGATGGCGCTGAAAGGCAGGCAGGCCGTAAAACGGCCTGCGGCCTACACGTCGAAGACCGACCACAGAAACGGGCATTTGGATGGCGTTCGCAATCGTCATAGCTTCACGGGTGCCGATGGGTATCAGTGCAATGCGGACTGGAACGCGGCCATAAATATTGCTCAGTGGGACGGGTTTTCATGCTCTCTGGACCTAAAAGAAACTGCGCCTGTAATGGGTGTAGTCGGTTCAGGGAACGGGGTCTTTGACAGTCCCCTAAACTCCATGAATGCGCTTGAGGGAGAGCAGCTTTGCCTGTTCGCCGTACCTCAAGCGTCCTAGACGGGAGAATCCCACTGGCTTCAGCCGTGGGAGTGTCAACTCAAAAGGCGCAGAGATAATTAAGCCTCTCAAGAGTGAAAAATGGGGGATGCGAGAATTTGGTGTAAGAACTATCGACGGACATCGAATTATGATTGGTCAAGATCTTGAGGAATAACTGATCTTAAAGCAATATTGTTCG
>JAAHIA010000069.1 GCA_010671975.1 Leptolyngbya sp. SIO4C1
TTCAATACTATTTAAATGGTGATGAGTTCAGATCTTTTCCGCCTCCTAGCATCACTGACTACATTGTTAACTGCCGAATGCAAAACCAAAGAACTGTTCAAAATGCAACTACGCAGATTGCTGAAAATCTAAAGGAACATGGCCTTGACCCAAGCCCCTGGCATGTACCTAATTACTCCGTAATTCAGCGATCTGTAGAAAAGGGTATGCCTGTGGTCTACAGTTCGCCTAATGATCGATCATCGAAAGTATTTAGAGATATTTCTAAGAAAATTTTCTTAGTAGCTTCATAAGGAGTAGAGAATGAAAGTATCGGACTCAGGGCAGCTAATCTTTACAGCCCCGAAGAATATCAGCTATAACCATAAGCTCACTCCTCAAGAGCAAACTGCTGCGGAGAGCCTTGCAAATCTAATATATGAAAATCAGCGCAATTGGATCCCAGTTTATGTCGTTGAAGAAGATCTGCAAGAATATCGCCTTGTAGGGAATCCGCTAGTGCTTGAAGCTACTAAGCTCGCTCAGCAAGATGTTGTTTATTGCATTTTGCTAGATGAGTCAGACTCTGCAGTCAAGCAGATTGAAGATGGCCAAAGTTTAATAGCTAAATCTGAGATAAGTTTTAGCTTGAATAAATCCAATCTAGATAATTCTTTCCCTAATTTGACTCCTCTAGTTAAAAATCTAGAAGAGCTGAATTCAAACATGAATGAGAATCTAGATCTAATTCAAGAACTTTTGCATGAAATTCTACCAGAGCGTAGTATCAAAGTTAATCTTGAATCTAAAGCTAATCTATTGAAAATTTTGCAGGAGGTGTCCGGGATTGGAGAGAAAACGGTTTTAAGCATCGTTTCTGATATTTTAGAAAATAGACCATTTGACTCTGAACCAAAAATAATTGCAAAAGTCGAAAAGTTTCATTTAAAGCGAGATTTGAGTCCTTCCAAGCTTTTTCAGAATCTTAAGCTAGCTTTTCAGCTTGATTTAAGTACTTCTGACACTGACAAAAATGAGTCTCAAATAGAAAACTCATCTCGAAAAAGTACTGCGAATAAGCAGAGTAAATTAATTGAACTGCCTGGTGGGCAAGAAACTGCGCAGTTGGATAAATTAGTTACTCTGCAGAAAGAGTACTTCAAAAAGCTTGAACGGCATTTTCTACCTGATCGAAAGCTAAGAATAAATCAAGAACCTGAAGACGATCTTAGTCTGTTATTTAGACAGGTAGGAATCTCAAAGAGCCGGGCTTCTAAAGTCAGCAAAGAGATATTTGAGGCACGTCAAAATCGAAAATTTAGTAAACAAGAAGACATTATAGATGCATTGAGCGAAGAAAATCAGGTCTTACTTGACACAATATTAGAATCATATAAGCTAGATTTCTCGTGACAGCATAGTCAATATTTTTCTTGTAGGCTTTGCCTGAACTGAGCAGTCGCTCTGGCATCCGGTAGCTGAAGCGCGATCGCATTCATCAGCCCCTGAGCCGTCCCCTTCTGATTGATGATCAATCTAGCGCCCCACCGCAGTCAGAAAACTCGCTGCGACAGATTTTTCCTGATATGGAGCAGCTTACTGCACAACCTCCTAGCTTTGGACTATGCAACGACAGCGTTTGGTAATTTTTTTAACGCAATAATCGGCATTCTTTCTGTGATGGAGACTGTATAAGCTGACAAGCTCAAGAATTGATTGACTGGTTCAGCTAGAAGTACTCTGAAAATCTCGTCTTGCTCTGCTTCAGAAAGTTTCGCTAGATGAGTCATTGGAAAATTCTGTACTCCTATCTCTGTTGGTTGAATCAGGATAGAATAGTCCGTTAAATGCAAGCCAACAGGTTTATGATTTTCAAAGTCATATCGTAAAAGAATATGATCCGTAAGTGAAATACCTGTTGCTTTAGCACCCGATTCAAAGGTAATAATTAGGGTATCGCTTATTTCATCATATTTTGCTTTGGGCTTATTTCGGGCCTGGCTCATAGCAGCTTCTCAATAAATAAGCAGTCACAGCGTATTAGGAACGATTTCATCGGATTCAGCTTTGACCCGAAACAAAACAACCGCTTCAATCTCAGTATTTCCAGTATTTCGAGCAGCTAACTTTTCAAATTTTCCAACGGATATCTATATTTTGAGCAAAAAAATCAATACAAGGCAGCTCAGCTGCAACCTTACTTTACTTCAGTCAAAATCTCGCTCATCATGGCCCCATCAATATTCCCGCCGCTGAGCACGATGCCAACTCGCCCTTCCGCGCGCCAGGCTCCACATAATAGCGCCGCCAGTCCTAGCGCCCCAGACGGCTCCACCACCAGCTTGAGCCGATAAAACAAGAATCGCACCGCCTCTCGAATCGCCGCCTCCGACACGGTCACCATCTCATCGACGTGCTCTAGCACGAGCGGAAAGGTAAGCTGACCGAGTGAGGGCGATCGCACGCCGTCGGCAATCGTCGCCGGGTGCTTGACCGTTTGCAGCTGACCGCTGTGAAATGAGCGCGTCGCATCGTCTGCCAGCGCCGGCTCTACCCCCACCACCTGACAGTTGGGGCACCGCTGCTTGGCCACAATGGCACTGCCGCTAAGCAGCCCGCCACCACCGCAGGGCACCAGCAGCGCCTCTAAGTCGCCTACCTGCTCAAATAGCTCTAGCGCCGCTGTCCCCTGCCCAGCAATCACATCGGCATGGTCAAAGGGTGGGATCAAGACCTGATCGCTGAGCAAATCGGCCGCGACCGCCTCGCGCGTGGTTTGAACTGGGTCGTAAAGCACCACTTTGGCCCCATAGCCTTCTGTGGCCTGGCGTTTGGCAACAGGCGCGGTCTGCGGCATGACAATCGTTGTCTGGATGCCGAGCATCTGGCCGACTAGCGCCACCGCCTGCGCGTGGTTGCCAGAGGAAAAGGTGAGAATGCCGCGCTGCCGTTCCGCTTGGCTGAGCTGGGCGATCGCATTGAGCGCGCCGCGAAACTTAAACGCGCCCACCTTCTGTAGGTTTTCGCATTTGAAAAATATCTGCGCCCCGAGCTGGCAATCGAGCGTTTGCGAAGTCATTACCGGCGTGCGATGGGCGTAGCCCTGCAGGCGCTCGGCAGCAGCCTGAATTTGAGTAAACATAGCGCGGCTTTAACTCAATTCTAAAATTACATGACCAAACGTAAAGTTAAGCGCTTCAAGCTCCTATGCTGAAACTAGCCGAGATCGCATAGCGTCAACGCATCCATCCATAGATAGATTAGTAGCCGGTTTCTAAAGTGACTCCTCTCACCGCTCCTCAAACCTACGCCATCCAAGACCATGAAACGATCGCGCTCAGCGATCCCAACCAGGCCTGGCGCATCCAGTCGGGCCACATGGCGCTCTGTCGTATCAAAAGCGGCAAGCGTCAGTGCTTCTTTACCGTTAGCCCCGGCGAAGTGCTGTTTGGTGCGACGCCGCAAGATACAGAGCTGGTTGCGATCGCGCTAGAACCCACCGTCGTCGAATCGGTTTAGCCGATCGCCCAGTCGCCTCAGGCGATGGCTTTAGTCAATGGCTTTAGTCAATGGCTTCAGTAGCGGGCGTGGGTGCCGGTCAGCTCCGGCGCGACTCTGACCAGCAGCGCGTAGATCACAAAGGCGGCGACAATGCCGTTAATTGGCACAATGCCCAGTGAAATCAGGCCGGTTATAAACGCGATCGCAGAAGCTACGATGTAGGCCAAAATGCCGGCCCAGTTGAAGGCCGGCTGCGGATCGTAGAGATCGGGAAAGCGACTGCGCCAGCGCAGCCAAAAGTCGGCCATGATCACGCCGCCGATCGGGGGAATGAAGGTGCCCAGCAAAATCAGGTAGGGCACCAGCAGCGCATAGATGCCGCCCCAGGCCAGCACCAGTGCGATCGCAGCGCCGCCCAGCACAAACAGCGTTCGCTTGCTAGTGCGAAACATGTTGGCCCCAGCCACCGAAAAGGCATAGATCGTATTGTCCTGCGTGGTCCACATATTCAAGAAAAACAGCAGCAGCCCCCAGGTCAAAATGCCCTGCTGCGCCATCACCAAGACGATATCTTCGTTGCCATAGACCAGCGCGCAGAAAGCGCCGCTGAAGATCAGCAGCCCGTTGCCTAAGAAAAAGGCCAGCAGCGTACCGACGACGGCGGCCTTGCCGCTCTTAGCAAAGCGGCTCCAGTTGGTGGCCTGCGTGCCGCCCGAGACAAAGGTGCCAACAATGATGGTAATCGCTGCGCCAATCGTCAGCTCGCCAGTAGGTTCGATTGCCTGCAGCCCGCTAAAGCCACCCGCATCCTGCAGGGCGATGCTGAGGCTCCAGCCAATCAAAATTACCATCGCCGGCACCGCAATACGACTGAGCCAGTCCATCGCGGTATAGCCAATATAGGCAGTCACACAAAAGGCAAAGGTAAAGAACAAAATTACCAGCCAGTTCCAACTTTCAGGCAGCCCGACTACCTGATTGAGCAGCTGCGCCATCAGCGCTGACCCCCAGGCGTACCAGCCAATTTGGGTAAAGCCCAAAATAAAATCTACCCAGCGCGAGCCGATATTGCCAAAGCTAAAGCGCGCCATTAGCACCGTGGTCAGACCGGTCTTCGCAGAGATATAGCCCAGCGCTGCCGCGTAGCCGCCTAAAATCAGGTTGCCAACCACAATCAGCGTGACCAAATCAGGCCAGAATCGAAAGGCCGGCCCGACTAGGCCGCCCGCGAACAGCGTGCCCGAGTACAGCGTAAACCCAACTAAGATGGGGGCCATCGAAATCAGTGACCGGCGAGCGCTGGTGGGCACGGCCTGCAGCGGATAGTCCTCAGTTGCAGCGGTGCTGGGTTCAGAAACTAGCTGGTGTTGGCTCATAGCGGTTCAATTACGGCAGATGTATAAAAACAGGGTGCGCTAAATGTCCCGAAGCTGACGTATCTAATCTGACGTTTAAACAGTTTGACAGGCTTGCTAGCGGTCATTTATCTCGATTTATCACGGATTATCAAGCCAGCGGCGCAGTTGCCTAAGTTTTGTAGCGAACCGCTGCTGAGGTGATAAGATGGCTCTCACAGCTAGGGGTGCCTGAGTTATCAGGCTGAGATTACACCCTCAGAACCTGAGTCTGGATAATGCCAGCGGAGGGAAGCGAAAATTCGCAACTCAGATAGCGCAGTGCGTGCGCTCGATATCTGACTCTGATTAGGTCTAACCAATCTCGGCTGCTAGTCGGCCACTGCTAGCTTTTGACCTGCAAGGGGAAGGAGCATACTCGTGTCGATTGGTGCAATTGCGCTGCTGGTGACGGTAGTGACTGCTGCCGCCTTCACGCTGTTTGGCTTGCTAAGCGCGGCTCGACAGCAGACGACGCTAGAAAACTACGTGGTGAGCCGCAACCAGGTGGGCGGCGGCCTGGCCTTGGCGACGATTACGGCTTCGTCGCTGGGGGCTTGGATTTTGTTCAGCCCGCCTGAGGCGGGCTCAGCGTTTGGCGGCCTCACGGCAATTTTGGGCTACTGTGTGGGCTCGGCGGGCGCGGTGACGCTGTTCTTTGCGGTAGGGCCAAGGCTGCGACAGCTGATGCCGCGCGGACATTCGCTGACAGAATATGTTCAGCACCGCTTTGGCGGGCCGATGTACTGGCTAAGCGAGGCGGTGATGGTGTTCTATATGTTCATCTATCTGGCGGCTGAGTTAACCGCGATCGCAAAGGCGCTGCAGCTGATTGCCAACGTGCCGCTCGGGGTAACGGCGCTGGTGGTGATTACGGCGGTGTTTATCTACACGACCTACGGCGGTCTCGGCACCACTATCCTGACGGATGCGCTGCAGTTCGTGGTGATTGTACCGCTGCTGCTGCTGTGCTTTGGGGCGACGGTGGCGGCGCTGGGCGGTCTGGGCAATGCGCTGAGGCCCGTGGCGGCGAGCAGCCCTGAGCTGCTATCGCTTAGCAACCTAGCCGGGCTGCGCTTTGGGGCCACGTTAATCATCGCCATTGTGGCCGCCGAGATGTTCAATCAAGGTAACTGGCAGCGGGTCTATGCCTGTCGCGATAGCCGCGTCGTGCGGCGCTCGTTTTTGGGCTCGGCGCTGCTGATTTTGCCGCTACTGCTGCTGGCTGGGCTGCTGGGGCTGCTGGCAGTGCAGTTTGGCCTGCAGGGCGACACGGCCTTCTTTGCGCTGCTGGCACAGCTAAGCGTCCCGGGCTGGCTGCTGATTGTGGTCATGGTGCTGGCGCTGGCGCTGGTGATGAGCAGCTTAGATACGCTACTCAACGGCATTGCTAGCGTGTTTACGCTCGATTTGGTGCGGCTGCTGCCGCAGCAGTCATCGGCGCGGCTGCTGCAGCTCTCTCGCATCCTGACGGTGCTGGTAGGGCTGCCGGCCATTGCGATCGCGGCGCAGGGCTACAGCGTACTCTATCTGTTCTTTGTGGCTGATTTGGTCTGTGCAGCGGTCCTGTTTCCAGTGCTTTACGGTCTCTATAGCCGTCACATCAGCCGTCACACCGCCTTTTGGAGTTCCTTAATCGGCATCGCTGCCGGCCTGTTGTTCTTTCCCAAACCTGACTTTACCCCGCTGTTTCCGGTGCCGGGCGCTGCCGATTTGCTCAACAGCTTTGCCGCTGCGCTGGTGGTCTCCACTGTCGTAGCCTGGGGCTGGACGACCGTTGCTAAGCGCACCGGTCATGCCGAGATTTTCAGCTATGAGCGGCTGCAAAAAACGCAGGACTATGACTCATCAGACATTCGAGCCAGTGAGTTTTAAGCACCGAGTCAGAAGGCGCTAGTTAGGGCTCAAGGGCCTATAAAAAGAATCTCTTGCCGACCAAAGGGAGGCCAGGAGAGTCCGACATTTCTCTGACATTTCAATAGTCACATCAGGAGAGTTTAACGATGAGAACACAGTGGATTGCCTCACGCCAAGGACAGGCCAACGTTACCCAGATGCACTACGCGCGTCAGGGCGTGATGACTGAAGAGATGCAGTATGTGGCGCAGCGAGAGCGTCTCTCGCCCGAGCTCATTCGCGACGAGGTGGCGCGCGGGCGCATGATTATTCCAGCCAACGTCAACCACCCCAACTTAGAGCCCATGGCAATTGGCATCGCTAGCCGCTGTAAGGTGAATGCCAACATTGGCGCATCGCCTAATTCTTCCGATCTCTCAGAAGAGCTCGACAAGCTGCACCTGGCTGTGAAGTACGGTGCAGATACGGTGATGGATCTCTCAACCGGCGGCGGCAACCTCGATGAGATTCGCACCGCGATTATTCAGGCTTCGCCAGTGCCGATTGGCACGGTGCCGATCTATCAGGCGCTAGAGAGCGTTCACGGTCGCATTGAAAGTCTCACAGCCGATGACTTTTTGCACATCATCGAGAAGCACGCGCAGCAGGGCGTAGACTACATGACTATCCACGCTGGGCTGCTGATTGAATATCTGCCGCTAGTGAAATCGCGCATCACTGGCATTGTCTCGCGCGGCGGCGGCATTATTGCCCAGTGGATGCTGCACCATCACCGACAAAATCCGCTCTATACGCACTTTGATGACATCATCGAGATTTTTAAGCGCTACGATGTCTCCTTTAGCCTAGGCGACTCGCTGCGTCCAGGCTGCCTGCACGATGCCTCAGATGAGGCGCAGCTCTCAGAGCTGAAGACGCTGGGGCAGCTCACCCGTCGCGCCTGGGAGCATGATGTGCAAGTGATGGTCGAAGGCCCTGGCCACGTGCCGATGGACCAGATCGAGTTTAACGTGCGCAAGCAGATGGAAGAATGCTCAGAAGCGCCCTTCTACGTACTGGGACCGCTGGTGACCGACATTGCCCCCGGCTACGACCACATCACCTCGGCGATTGGCGCAGCGATGGCCGGCTGGTACGGCACGGCTATGCTCTGCTACGTCACGCCCAAGGAGCATTTGGGCCTGCCCAACGCTGAAGACGTGCGCAGCGGCCTGATTGCCTATAAGATTGCGGCCCACGCTGCCGATATTGCCAGACGTCGCCCCGGCGCGCGCGATCGCGACGATGCCCTCTCAGATGCGCGCTATAACTTTGACTGGAACCGCCAGTTTGAGCTGTCGCTCGACCCCGAGCGCGCCCGCGACTATCACGACGAGACGCTGCCCGCCGACATCTATAAAACGGCCGAGTTTTGCTCGATGTGCGGTCCTAAGTTCTGCCCCATGCAGACTAAAGTTGATGCCGATCGGCTGAGTGAGCTTGAGAAGTTCCTGGCCAGCGAGGCTCAGCGCTCCGAAGCCGCCCTCCCGTCGGGGTAAGTAAAGCAGCTTGCTAGAGCCAGGTCGGCAGCAGGCCGACCTGGGACAGCTGCGATCTGCTCAAAATCTGAACAGCTATTCAAATGGTAATGATTCTCAGTATCATTAGAGCAGCTACTGTGATCAGCTACTCTGAATCGATTGACTATGACCAGCGCTAGCCGCAAGAATCTAGAGAATCGCTCGGCGGATGTCCCCGCTTGTGATACTTCACTGGTGCATTTAGACAGCGTGCGTCAGGTGCAGCCAGCCGTTTTAGAAACTGAGAAGGCCCAGCGCATGGCGGAGTTTTTTAGCGCCCTGTCTGATCCGCATCGGCTAAAGCTGCTCTCGGCGCTGGCACAGCAAGAGCTCTGCGTATGCGACCTAGCGGCTGCTGTAAAAATGGGAGAATCGGCCGTCTCTCATCAGCTGCGAGTACTCAGAGCGCAGCGCCTAGTGAAATATCGCCGCCAGGGCCGCAATGTCTACTACGGCCTAGCCGACGACCATATCATGTCGCTCTACCATGACGTGGCGGCGCATCTAGATGAGTGCTGAGCCTAGGTAGAGCAAAGCCTAGCAGCGGCGAAATGGAGACTTAGCTGTAATATCTGAGTATCCTTTCATATATTCAGTCGTTCCCCAGCAGGTTGCTTTATGTTTGCGTCCCACCCCTCCGATCGCTGCTGCGATCACGATCACGGGCACAGCCACGGCTCCGATGAGTTTGATTGGCGCAGGGCCGTAGCGCCCATCGCGATCGCGGCGGCGCTCTTTCTGGTCGGATTCATTTTTAATCAGCCGCTGCACAATACGCCTTTTGCGATCGCAGAGTACGCTGTCCTGATGCCGGCCTACCTGATCAGCGGCTGGGGCGTGCTCACCACCGCCGGACGCAACATCTTGCGGGGGCGGATTTTTGATGAGAATTTTTTGATGACGATAGCGACGCTGGGTGCGATCGCCATCCACGAAATTCCGGAAGGCGTGGCCGTGATGCTGTTCTTTCAGATTGGAGAGCTGTTTCAGGATTATTCTGTTGGGCGATCGCGCCGCTCGATCAGAGCCCTGCTAGAGGTGCGCCCCGATACTGCCAATCTTAAGACGGACGACGGCCTGCGGCAGGTGTCGCCAGAATCAATCAGCGTGGGGGAGGTCATTCTAGTGCGTCCTGGCGAAAAGGTGCCGCTAGATGGCGACATTGTAGAGGGCCAGTCCCAACTTGATACCTCGGCTCTCACTGGAGAATCCGTGCCGCGCACCGTGACAGCTGGAGAAACGGTACTAGCCGGCATGATTAACCAGTCAGGCGCACTCACCGTCCGAGTCACCAAACCGTTTGGCGAATCCTCGGTGTCTAAAATTCTGGAACTGGTGGAGAACGCCAGCAGCAAAAAAGCCGCGACCGAAAAGTTCATCACCCGCTTTGCTCGCTACTACACGCCGGTCGTCGTGGTGCTGTCTCTGGCCGTGGCGCTGCTGCCGCCGCTGCTGCTGGCCGGGGCATCTCAGGCGGAGTGGACCTATCGGGCGCTGGTGCTGCTCGTCATTTCCTGTCCCTGCGGCTTGGTAATTAGCATTCCGCTGGGCTACTTTGGCGGCGTTGGCGGGGCGGCTAAGCGCGGCATTCTAGTCAAAGGCTCCACCTTTTTGGACGCCCTGACTCAGGTAAAAACGGTGGTGTTTGACAAGACGGGCACGCTGACGCAGGGCAGCTTTCACGTGACAGAGGTGATCGCTGACAACGGACTAAGTCAGCATCAACTGCTAGCGCTAGCAGCTCAGGCAGAGTCGCAGTCTACCCATCCAGTGGCTCAGTCCATTCGCCAAGCCTACGGTCGGTCCATAGAAGCTGCCAGTGTTGAAGGTTACGAAGAAATTTCAGGCCACGGCATTCGGGCTCAGGTGAACGGCCGTACCGTGCTAGCAGGCAATGATCGCCTTTTACACAGAGAAGACATTCCCCACGATGTTTGTACGGTAGATGGCACAGTTGCTCATGTCGCTGTCGATGGAGAATACCGTGGGCGCATCATCATCGCCGATGAGCTGAAGGAAGATGCCGTCGAAGCGGTGCGCGCGCTGCAGGCTCAAGGCATTGAAACGGCGATGCTAACCGGAGATAGCCAGGCGGTTGCCGACAGCATTGCTCAGCAGCTTGGGCTCGACCAGTATCGGGCAGAACTCTTGCCAGAAGATAAAGTAGAGGCGCTAGAAGACTTCCTGAAGCAGGCGGGTCAAACCAAAGTCGCCTTTGTTGGGGACGGTATCAACGATGCGCCCGTCATTGCTAGAGCCGATGTGGGCGTAGCGATGGGTGGCTTAGGCTCAGATGCTGCGATCGAAACCGCCGATATTGTTCTGATCACCGATGCCCCTTCGAAGGTGGCCGAAGCGATTCAAATTGCTCACAAGACGCTGCGCATTATCTGGCAGAATATTATTCTGGCGATGACGGTCAAGGGACTCTTCATTGCGCTAGGCGCAGTTGGTTTGGCCACGCTTTGGGAAGCCGTATTTGCCGATGTGGGCGTGGCCTTGCTCGCCATTCTGAACGCCAGTCGCATGATCCGCAGCCCGGGCCAGCCGAGCTGACTAGATTTGGTATGAAACGCGCAGCGTAGGGGTAAAATCTACGCTGCGCGTTTTAAGCTGCCAGATTTAGCGACCAGACTCAGCTATCAGACTAAGCCGCCGGACGATGCAGCCGGTCAGGCAGCACCCATAGCAGCACCGGCATCAAAACAACAGTGGCAACGCTCACCACCAAAACAATCTCTAAACCATCTAGCAAAGAAGTACTCATGATTCGCCTCCAAACGAAGTGAGTAAGCTGTTGAAGAGGCGCGTTCCTTCAGACAAAGCCTGATGACTGTGCCTTACTTCCGCCCTAGCTTCTGGTGAATTTTGGACTATCAGACTCTACGAACTAAGTTGCCCAAATTCCGAAGCATCGGGTGAACGAAGTGTCATGACTCTATTGTGACACCGATATCAGCTAGCTTCCAGCCGTGTTAAGAAAGATAATGGAGAGATTACCCGGCTATTCGGGTGAGTAAAACCGGACAGGGCGCATAGACACGCACGTAGTCAGACAGCGACTCTCCCAGCAGTCGATCGAGGTCAGGCAGCCCCTTGGCAATTGAAGGACGGCGGTCGGGCGAGCCTAAAATCAGCAGATCGGCATTCATCTCTTCGGCTAGCTCACAGATGCGGGCACCGGGCTTGCCTTCTGGGGCAGCGCAGCGATAGTTGATGTGATATTTTTTGGCTTCGGCAATGGCCGGCGCGAGCACGGGGTCGGACTCAGGCCGAGCGTTAATTGCATCAGCGACATTGCCTCTGAGGTTAGAGATAGTGTGCACAAAGATCAGCTGGCCATCTTTGATGTCTCGCGCTAAAGCAATGGCTAAGCTCAGCCCTTCTTTGGCTGAGTCAGACTTATCCATCGCCACTAGGATGCGGCGCACCGGGCGAATGCTGTAGAGATCGTCTTTAACCAGCAGCATCGGGTGTGACGACAGCTGAAAGACATACTGGCTGACCGAGTTATCCAGAATTGCCTTGAGGCCCATCAGCCCGCGAGAGCCCATGATGATTAAGTCGGTGTCAATTTCGTCCGCCACCTGGCAGACCACGTCCTTGGGGTCGCCCTCGCGCAGAATGGCGGTCACTCTAGCTGGGTCAAGCTCGAGCTTGTTGATGGCCTTTGCTAAAGTTTTGCCGCCCTCTTCCCACTTTTCGGTCATCATATCAGCGCTGACCTGCGGCGGCACCACGTGTAGGACGCTCACCTGCGATCGCTGAATGGCTGGAATCTGCATCAGCGCTTTCAGCATCGCTTCTGTATTTCCTTTGCCCGAATCGGCTAGCAAAATCTTTTCTATCATGATGGGTGCTCAAGAGTTATCGGTGCGGCACAGAGGATTAGGCTTGAGAGAGCGAGGCAAATCCTGCAGTAATCGTTGCTTGAAATAACCCTGCTCAAGCTCTTTCCCATCATAGGCAAGGGGTTTACACAAGCTTTTCAACTGTTCATAATTTGTAGCCCGTAGTTTAAATTCTTTAGCTTTTCAATCTTCACTATGACCCATCGCTGGTTTGACTATCTGGTTCGCGTTCAGCCCCATCATACGGACTATGGCGGCGTGGTCTGGCACGGTACCTATGTGCAGTGGCTAGAAGCAGCTCGGGTGGAGTGCCTGCGCGAGCTGGGCGTTGCCTTTGAGGACTTGGTGAACCTGGGCTACGACCTGCCAGTGATCGATCTATCGGTGCGCTACCATCAGCCGCTGACGCTGGGGATGGCAGCCGTCGTCAAGGCGCGGCTGGCACCGGTACGGGGCGTGCGGCTGAGCTGGCACTATCAGATTGAGTCACTGCAACATCAGCGCTGCGCTAGCGCCGAGGTGACGCTGGTGCCCATCGATATGACCCGGCGCCGCATCGTGCGTCGCATGCCTGACGATCTGCGGCAGGTGATTCAGAAAATTGAGGCCTACTTTGCACCCACTGAGGCTCCTTTGCAATAGGACTTCTTTAAAATAGAAAGCGCTGGGACCGTCTTTCCCCTCGCAGCAAATCTGCACATGGCTAACCTCTCTAAGCTGGCTCATTCTCAAAGGTTCTATTGGCGCTCTGCCGTGGTGGCGATCGGCCTGCTGCTGCTGTTTGATTTGCTGACCTTTGGGCTAGCTGAGGGGCTGTGGTTTAACTCGGTGCAGTACCTGAGCGTCTACTGGCTGCGGCTGCAGACGCAGGTGGGGTTAGGCGCTGTGGCGTTTTTGGGCAGCCTGGCGTTTGCGATCGCCAATCTATCGCAGGCGCAGCGATTCAGCTTTGACGACTACTGCGTGCTGCCTAGGGCCGAAAACCTGCGGCAGGGGCTAGGGCTAAAGGGGCTGCTGCCGCTGGCGACGGGGCTAGCGCTCGGCATGGCGATTTTGCTGCTCTACCACAGTCAGCTAGCGCTCGATCGCTGGCACACGCGCCGAACCGTCGCTAGCTCGCTGCCGCCGCTGCCGCTGTGGCTCAACTGGCAGACCGGCCAGCAAATTGTCCAGCAGATGCTAGAGCAGCCCTGGCAGCTGGGGTTTTTGGTCGGCGTGACGCTGCTGCTGCTGATCTATCCGCGCGCGATCGCAACGGTAGGGGCGCTGGCAATGAGCCTCAGCTTTGGGCTGGTATTTTCAGAGCAGTGGTCGCGGCTGCTGCCGGCGCTAAATCCGACGGTGTTTAATCAGGCCGATCCGCTGTTTGAGCGTGATATTAGCTTCTACATTTTTCGGCTGCCGGTGCTAGAGCTGGTCGAATTTTGGCTGAGCGGACTGCTGCTGTTTTGCCTGATGGCGGTGACGCTGCTCTATCTGCTGGCCGGCAACAGCCTCAGCCAGGGACGCTTCATTGGCTTTTCCTCAGAGCAGCAGCGGCATCTCTACGGGCTGGCCGGGGGGCTGCTGCTGGCGACGGCGCTGAGCCACTGGCTGACCCGCTATGAGCTGCTATATTCCACGCAGGGCGTCACCTACGGCGCGGGCTATACCGATGTCGCCGTTGACCTACCGGTGAATACGGGCCTCAGCCTGATTTCGCTGGGGCTGGCGGTGGCCATGCTCTGGCGCACGACCTTTTGGAAGTCGTCAATTGCTCGCTGGTCGTACGGGTCGCGGCCGCTGATTGCAGCGATTTTGCTCTACCTGACTTTTACCGCCGTGGGTGAAACTGTGGCTCCCTGGCTGGTGCAGCGGCTATTGGTGCAGCCCAACGAGCTGATTCGAGAGCGGCCCTACATCGCTCGCTCAATTGCCTTTACTCGCGACGCGTTTAATCTGACCGACATTCAAGATGAGGTGTTTGATCCGCAGGGGCAGCTCTCCTTTCAAGATCTGCGCGAAAACGAGCTGACCATTGGCAACATTCGCCTGTGGGATACGCGGCCGCTGCTGGAGGCCAACCGGCAGCTGCAGCAGATTCGCCTGTACTACGAATTTGCGGATGCCGATGTCGATCGCTATCAGCTGACGCGCGAAGATGGCAGCACCGAGCGGCGGCAGGTGCTAATCTCGGCCCGCGAGCTGAACTATGAGCGAGTGCCGGATGAAGCCAAAACCTGGGTGAACCAGCATCTGATCTATACCCACGGCTACGGCTTTACCATGAGCCCGGTGAATACAGCAGCGCCCAGCGGCCTGCCGGACTACTTTATTAAAGACATCGGCCATATTCCCAGCGATCCAATCATTGCTCGTAGCATTCCGATTGGTGCGCCGCGCCTCTACTTTGGCGAGCTCACCAACAACTACATCATGACCTCCACCAAGGTGCAGGAACTCGACTACCCCAGCGGCAGCGACAATGTTTATACCACCTACGACGGGCGCGGCGGTATCAATATCGGTCCGTTCTGGCGGCGGCTGCTCTATGCCAAGCATCTCAGCGACTGGCAGATGCTCTTCACCAACGACTTTACGCCGGCAACGCAGCTGCTGTTTCGCCGCAATATTCGCGATCGCATCACCCGGATTGCGCCTTTCCTACAGTTTGACCGCGATCCCTATCTGGTGATTGCCAATACGCAGCCATTTCCAGATGAGCCCTATGAGAGCGGCGTCGGCACGCCCGATCAGCCGAGTCCTAACTATCTCTACTGGATTATCGACGCCTACACCACTAGCGATCGCTACCCCTATGCCGACCCCGGCAGCAACAGCTTTAACTACATTCGCAACTCGGTCAAGGTCGTGGTCGATGCCTATCACGGCAGCGTTCGCTTCTACATCGCTGACCCAGACGATCCGATTATCCAAACCTGGGCGCGCCTGTTTCCTGGCATGTTTCAGCCGCTCGATCAGATGCCGCCGGCCCTGGTGCGCCACATTCGCTATCCGCAAGACTATTCGCTGGTACAGTCTAACCAGCTGCTGACCTATCACATGACCGATCCGCAGGTGTTCTACAACCGTGAAGATCAGTGGCGCGCCCCGAACGAGATCTACGCCAATGAGGAGCAGGTGGTTGAGCCCTACTACCTGATTATGCGGCTGCC
>JAAHIA010000690.1 GCA_010671975.1 Leptolyngbya sp. SIO4C1
CCCTGGACCTATCCCTTCATGAATCCGCAGTACCCCAGCTTCTCGCAGCTGTGGAAGCCCCCGTGGATGCCGATGCTGTTCATCGTGCGCGTGCCCGAAGCAATCCAAAGTCTGGACGAGAAAACGTATCTGGCGCTGATGCAAACCCGACTCGACTGGATGATTCAGCGCTGGGTCGAGGAAACCTCCCCAGAATCAACCCAGCAGTTTCTCGTCACCAGCCTGAGCCAGCTGGATTCCGCGCAGGAGAGTCCGATGCTGGAAACCAACGAAGAGCTGGACGACTGGCGACAGCAGTGGGCCGAGACGCTGATTCTGCACAACTGGCGCTTTCAGGAGCGGCTCAGACACTACGGCGCGAGCTTCCCCGCGACGGTCCTCAACTCAACCCAGCCAGGCTACCCCGACTGGCTAGCCCTGCACGAAGAGACGACGCTAGAGGACTGGCTGATCAATCTGATTCCCTGAGCCGAGGTCAGAGCATGGCGACAACGAAACCAGAAATTACTTCGGCTGAGACCTACGACCTGCAGCCTAAACAGGTGGTCTATCAGCCCAAGAGCACAGGCACCTCTACGCAGACGCTGATTCCCTACAATATGGCCAGCGCGGCGCAGGTGGCGCTCGAGCGCTTTGAGCAGCAGTACGGAGATATCGATGAATACCTGGCCGGTCGGCTGGGCTATGGCTCAGTGAACGAACTGCATCAGTACTTCAGCGCTGAGCAGGTGGATGCCGCTGCCCTGGCGATTAGCAATATCGAGCGCGGGGCGGGCTTCATCACTGGCGATCAGACCGGCATCGGCAAGGGCCGCATCTGCGCCAGTATCATGCGCTATGCGCAGCAGCAGGGGAGAGTCGCCATCTTTGTCACCAAAGACAAGCCGCTCTATGCCGACATGATGCGCGATGTGGCAGATATCGGGATGCGAGGCTTCCGACCTTTCATCACCGATAGCAGCACGGAGATTCCGCTGGCCAATGGCGGTGCATTGAAAACAAATAGCGCGGCCAGTCAGAAAAAGGAAATGACGGCGATGATACAGGCCGGGCGAGTGACTGCCTACAGCGCCGTGTTCACCACCTACAGCCAGCTGCAAACGGTAGGGCAGAAAGAACCGCTGCGGCGAGATTTCCTACGGGCGATTGTGCCGAATGCTTTCTTGATTCTGGATGAGGCGCATCAGGCAGGCGGTAGCCAGAGCGGCTGGAAGAAGAGTGGTCCGCCGGATCGAGCTGAGTTTGTGCGAGAGCTGGTAGACGCCTCAGCCGGAGTGTTCTACTCCTCAGCTACCTATGCCAAGCGTCCGGATGTGATGGACCTCTATGCCCGTCGTACAGACTTGCGCCTAGGCGTGAGCAGCATGGCAACGCTGGAGACTATCCTGACGTGCGGCGGGGTGCCTCTGCAGCAGATTGTCGCCAGTAAGTTTGTCGCCTCTGGGCAGATGCTGCGACGAGAGCGCTCCTATGAAGGCATTACGTTTCAAGCCAAGACGGTGCCGGTAGACCGAGAGGTGGCAGATCAATTCTCAGCTGCGATGCGCGCCATCAAAGACTTTGACCGGGCGAAACAAAAGGCGATTAAAGCCCTCAGCAAACGGCTCAAGGCCGAGGCCAAGGCGCTGAGTGAAGATGGCGCAATTGGAGAAGTGGGGGCAAAGAGTACTATACCATGACGGGGCACAAAGTTAGCTTTTGTGCGTCAGAGGAATAAGACCTCTATGCTTCAGTTGCAGAGCCATGATTCAGCTAATATTTATATCGGACATCTTGATACTCCTATGAAAAATGCAACTTCTTGAGGGTGCCAGCTATCAGTTCCCGAAATTGAGTAAGTGTATCGGGTTGATCAGGAAATAGATAGAGTTTGGTCTTTTTAT
>JAAHIA010000691.1 GCA_010671975.1 Leptolyngbya sp. SIO4C1
CAGCAGGCAGAGCTGTCTTCGCTGCAGCAGGCGCTACAGTCAGCTGAGCAGTCAAACGCGGCGCTGTGGCAAGAGTTTAGCCATAATTTTGATCCGCAGCAGGCCAACAGGAGGTTGACCGTCAGCTTAACGGTCGACTCGAGAATAATCGACTGCTGCACCCCGGTCGCCGCAAACCGTCGCGGTCGTCGGACAGGAGAGGCAGCCGCATTGGACAGCGACCGATCTGAATATGGCCGGTTTGAGGATGGCAAACTGACTGAGCGAGCGCGCAGCGAGGAGTCGGGCTGAGGGAGTGTCGAGCGTTGAGCAGCGTTCATGAAGCAGAAACACCAAGACTAAGAAGGCGAAGACAAAACCAGCGTGAAGGCCGACAGGGCGCCACACAGACTTTATACAGCAGTTCGCTTCATTATGAAGGCAAAATTTGCTTTTTAACAGAGAAAACTTGGTTAGCTTGGGAAATCTTGATTAGGTCCGCGAGAGCTGATCGGGGGCTCACCCAGCCTAAGTACCGCCAGATAGCTCAAATCCCCCTGAGCGCTCAGAGGGATTTGCTTGAAGTCAGCCTCAGCCACTATGCTCGGCTACTTTAGCAGGCAGTCTTACTAGCGAACCGGGCCAAAGTTGACAAACCTGGTTTAGCAGAATCTACTTGTAAAGTTCGGTCCCTAGCCGCAAGGCCAGCACGCCCGGAATCAGCGCAATGATCAGCGCCACAATTACTTGAGTATCGGATAAAGACATGGTTAACCGCTCTCCTCTATGCAACAACAGCCGACTAAAACAGCTGCCTAAAATTGTTGACTAAAATGGTCACAGCCACAGCGGTTTCAGCCCTATCTGTTACAGAGTTTAACAGTCACCGCTGGCGCGTCCACGCCTAAGGCTGAGCCAGCGACGTCTAGCTGCTTGGTCTGGTTCAGGGCAACTTGAATACAATGTAACTGATAAGACAGAGATATTGCGGGCCGATGAGCTATTCAATGAAATGGTGCAGTGTGTCTACTGGCTCCCTCAGGCTCATGGCTGGGTCAGCGCAGCCGGTTTAGCCGCCGGCGCTGCTGCTCAATAACAAAGCCTCGTTAATTATCAAACTATGGATGCAATGCTTAAACCTGAGCTTTCCAAAGCTCATCAAGAGTTTGTCAATCAGCTGCCGGTTAGCCGTTCTGGGCTTGTGCGCAAACTCACTCGCGTGCAGCGAGACGTCTTAAGAATGGGAGCCCTAGTCGAAAACTCCTGCCTGTTGGCGCGGGAGGCGCTGTGCGATCGCAACCTGGAAGCGGCCAAAAAGCTGAAGCACCACGACAAGCAAATTGACCAGCTCTATCGCCAAATTGAGCTCGACTGCGTCAACCTGCTCAATCTAGAAGCGCCCGTCACGCAAGATCTGCGGCTGGTGAGCGCCTTTACCCAGATCATTCGCGATCTAGAGCGAATCGGTGACTATGCCAAAGACATTGGCGAAGTCGCCATCAAGCTGTTTCCCTACCCGGTGCATGAGCGCATAGGTGACATTCAGACCATGCTCGATCGCTGCCGCTCGATGGTCGCACTCTGTTTGCTATCGCTGTCCGAACTCGATGCTGAAAACGGCTACACCATTAAAGAAAAAGACGATGTGGTAGACGAGGACTACGAGCGCCTCTATCAGCAGCTGGTGCTGACCCAGAGCGACACCAGTGCTCAGGCCATTGAGCCGATTGTGCTGCTGGTGCTGGTGATTCGCTACCTAGAACGGATTGCCGACCACGCCACGAACGTGGGTCGACGCGTGACCTATGTGGTAACCGGCGAGAGATTTTAGCGCTAATCGGACCATTTTTGACAAAAATTTAGTAAAAAAGTTTGACAGAGTTCCGCTATTACGGAAAAC